>JAZLAP010000109.1:0-3104 GCA_045613265.1 Eubacteriales bacterium
GCAGAATGCGCACGGCTTCGCTCTCTGCTCTTTCATCGCGAAAACGAATGGGCGATTGCGGTGGCGGACGGACTTCCCCCGACCGACGGAAACCGCGTGACCTGTCTTGCAGACTGCGATGCACGGCTTCTGCGCGAAATCGCCATACGCGACAAAGAGAAGGTTAACGGTGTAAGCGTCTTTCTGTCCTTCGACGAAGAAAAGCATAGCTACCGTTACGCCATTGGCTCCAAAACCGTTGCACTTTCCGCCGCCGTCAAGGACATGAACCTTGCGCTTTCAGGGCGCGGCGGCGGCAACGACGGGCTGATACAGGGTAATTTCTCCGCATCGCTCGACGAGATAGAAAAATATTTCACCCGATAATTTTCCATGTACCCAACCGTTCCGTGAAACGAGAAAGGAGAGATCATGCGTATCCTGCATACTGCCGACTGGCATCTGGACAGCACACTGACCTCGATTTTTCCCGAAGATATTGCGAAAAAACGCCGCACCGAGCTGTGCGACGGATTTTGCAGTCTTGTCAAGCTTGCCGAGGAGCTGGAGGTAAACGCCGTTCTGATCGCAGGCGACCTTTTTGATACGAAGCGCGTGCTCGTACGCACCGCCGATCGGCTGCGCGCAGCGATTGCAAGCGTACCCAATATTGATTTCTACTACGTCGCGGGCAATCACGATTCGGAAACGCATTTTAGGCAGGATCTCCCAAACCTGCATTGCTTCACAAGAAAATTTACGCGCTATTCACTCGGCGACGGCGTTGCACTGTACGGAGCCGAGGCACCCGACGAGTCTGCCTACCGTGATCTTTTGCCCGACGAAAATGAAACCAATCTTCTGCTTTTACACGGAGAACTGTCCGATACCTCTTACGGATGTGACAAGGTCAACGCCCGTGCGCTTCGGCGTAAGGGCTTCGATTATCTGGCACTCGGGCATTATCACTCCTATAAAAGCGGAAGCATCGACGAGCGACTTACCTACGCCTACTGCGGCTGCCCCGAGGGGCGCGGCTTTGATGAATGCGGGGAAAAGGGCGTGATCCTGCTTACGGTCGAGAAGGGGCGCGTTGAGCATCGTTTTATGCCGTTTTCCGTTCGTACTCTGCATACAATCACCCCCACCATAACGGATGACCCCGCCGAAAGCGAAAACGCAATCAACGCCCTGCTTTCAGATATTCCGCGATCCGACATTGTGCGCCTCGTCATTCCGCGCAATGGCTCGATCCGTCCCTTGCACGCGAAATTGCTGCTCGGCGACCGCTTTTTTTACAGTGAAGTCAAGAGTGTGCAGAGCTGCGGTATCACCGATGCACGGACATATGCCGACGAGATCTCTCTGCGCGGTGAATTCGTGCGCCTTGTTCTTGCATCGTCACTTTCGGACGAGGAGAAGGATAACGTTCTCCATTACGGACTGAAGGCGTTGATCGGAGAGGAGGGCGATCGCGCATGACATTGATTTCCGCATACGTTGAAAACTTTGGCTGCCTTTCCGACTTCCGCTTTCATTTCAATCCCGGACTCAACACGATCATGCGTGACAACGGAACGGGTAAAACGACATTCGCCGCCTTTCTCATTGCCATCCTGTACGGACTGCCGCAAACCGCGGTCACAGACGTAAGAAGGAACGAGCGAAAGCATTACACCCCCTGGCAGGGCGGTCGCTTCGGCGGAAGTGTCACCTTCCGCGTCAAGGATCACTCCTACCGCGCCGTCCGTTATTTCGGGGAAAAGGAAAACGGCGATCGCTTTGCCTTATACGATGCCGATACCGAGCTTTTGTCCAACGACTACACAAAAAATCTCGGCGAGGAGCTGTTCGGGCTTTCCCGAAGTGCATTCGAAAAGAGCATTTTTTTCCGCAAGAAAGATAACGACGTGTTCAATGCAAACGACGATGAGATCATTGAAAAGCTGGCAAGCTACGTTGAGGCTTCCCGGGATACCGTTAGCTATGATGATGCTTCAAAGGTCCTTGAAAAGCAACGTAAAGTTTACATTAAAACGGGTAACCGCGGCAGAATCGGTGAACTTGAGGTTGCGCTTGAAGAAACAAAGATACAGCTCCACGCAAGCCGTCGGGACAACGAGATCCTACAAACGCTTTATGCCGACAGGGACACGCTCACCGAAATCATCCGTAACGGTACTCGGGAAGAAGAGCGTCTTTCGGAAGCCATCGCCGTGCGCACACGCGCCGAAAGCGAGGCAGCACTTGCGCGACACGCTGCCGCGTTAAAAGCCGAAGCAGAAGCGTCAACGCAAAGACGCGCGGCATATGAGAGGCTTTTCGGTGACCATATTCCCACAGACGAGGAGCTTCACGCCCTCGATACCTTGTCTGCCGAGGCAGAGGCTATGAAAGCCAAGCAACCGCTTTTTCTTCCTGCTGAGGAAGCACGGGAACAACAGGATATCCTCGCCGCTTTTGGCGGCACTCTTCCCGACGAATCCGACGAGTCTGCCCTGCTAAGCTACACCGACGGTGTCGCGCCGCCGCCCTCCCCGTGTGCAGAGCCGCCGATGAAGGCGCATGTCCGATTCCCGAAGATCGGCATTCTCCTTTCCGCCGTTCTCGCCGCCGCCTTTGCCGTAGCCGGCGCGTTCTTCCCGCCGCTTCTCGCACTCCTCGTTGTTCCCGCCGTCTTGCTTGCCTTTTTCCTTCTTTCTTACCGCAATGGGAGCGCGCGTGCCAACGCTGAATACGAGCGTGAAAGCACCGCCTATCGGGATGCCGTTATTCAACGTGCCCGCGAGGATGCTATCGAAAAGGAGCGCCGCCTGCACACGGCGCGTGCAGCATGTGCGCGCTATCTTGCCATACAAGAGCACAAGACACGCATCGATGCCGAAAATGCGCGTGATGCGAAGGCGTACAAGGAAGCCGAGGCGTTACTGCTCTCGCGCCTTAGTACCTTTGGCGAGCAGGGGGATGAGCACAAGGCTCTGTTGCTTTCGCTCCGTCGCCGTGTAAGCGAATACCGCGCACTCTGCGAGCGCGAAGCCGCCGCCATACGGGCCCGCGCCGCCTTTTTGACCGAAAATCCCCGCGCCGCAAGCAATCCCGAACCCCTCGCAGAGTCGGGGAGCGGC
>JAZLAP010000110.1:0-3654 GCA_045613265.1 Eubacteriales bacterium
CGGCATTACGGCAAAGCTTTTCGTCATTGCTACGACGCAGGACACCTACGGCTCGCTGCCTGCGATCATCAAGACCTACGAGACGGCAGTCAACGCAGAGTGCTACGATTTCGTTGCCGTTCCGAACCAGAACCACGGCACGACGAATCTGACGAACGGCGCAAACCGCACGGGTATGTGTACGCTTCTTGAATGGAATTATCTGAGCTACGCGCTTTCGGGCGAGGGAACGGCTCCCGTTCGCGTGACCGTCACGGATGCCGTAGTGAACGGCGACGCTACCGACGTCACCTTTACCGTTTCGGGCGAGGTGACCGAAATGTCGCTCTGGTACTCGGATTCGACCTCGAAGTGGACGTCGAGTGAATGGCTTGAGGTGACGGACGTCACGGACAACGGCGACGGCACGTACACCGTTACCGCGCCCATCACCGTAGGCACCTACTACGTCATGGTCGAGCTTTCCGACGGCAGTCAGTATTCCTCCATGGCAACGATCATGAAATAAACCGTATCAAGCATCGATCAAAGCAAAGCAAAGCAAACGGCAAGGGAATTTTCCCTTGCCGTTTGTTTTGTAACGACACTGTCCGCTTCGCACGTTTATTGACGAGGCGTCAGCTTCTCCCTATATTCCTCCAAGCGTGCTTTGGCTTTGACCGTCATGGGATCATCCTCGCCAAGCGCCTGTCTTCGGAGAAGATAAAGCTTTTCCTGTAACGCGACCGCCCGCTCGTGATGACCGAGCCTGTTCTCGGTCGCGGCAAGCCCGTTTAAGGCGTTCCGCGTATCGACGTTATCCTCGCCAAATGCCTCGCATCGGAGCATATACAGCCTTTCCTGCAGTTCGGCTTTCCTTTGCAGATTGCCCGCTTCACTGCAAAAATCGATCAGCGTGCACAGCTCGTTCCTCGTTTCGTAATTGTCCTCTCCGTAAATTTCGCAATAGATAAGATAGGCCTCTTCCCGTATCGCCAACGCCTTTTGGTGATCTCCGAGCTTTCCCCACGTTCTCGAAAGGTTGTGCATGGTGATAACGGTGCTTCTATTCACCTTGCCGTAATTCGCAACGTCGAATTCATATTGCTTTTGATAAAGCTCGAGTGCCCGCTCGTGGTTTCCAATATCGTCCCCCCAGCGATGCACAAGACAACTCAGCGTTGTATTCGTCTCCTGATGCCATTCACCGAAAACGGTACAGGAGAGCGCATATTTGCCTTCGAGGTACTCCATTGCCGTTTCCTGCTCTCCAAGCTCCCAATAGATGCGATACAGCTTGTGCAGGGAGTCCAGAATCTGCGGATGCTCCGCGCCGAAAACCCGAAGCCTCGTTTCATAGATCCTTTTCTGCAGCTCCAATCCCTTTTGATAGTTTTCACAGTCGATGTATATACCCGCCATATCACTGAGCGTCATTAACGTCTCGGGATGCTCCTCGCCAAGAAGCTTGCATTGCAACGCATAGGTCCTTTCATACAGCTTCAAGGCTTCCTCAAGACTCTCTGCCGCTCCGATCCCGTCGAAGGTAAATTCGGCGCGAAGGGATTCCTGTAGCGTGTCGATATCGATCCCCGCAGAAATACCCTCGTTCATTTTCTCCTGAAGCAGATACACCTCATTCCGCGAGTTTCCCCAGATTCGGATATCGTTGGCGATCCTGCACGCCGAGCGCAACGTGTCGGGATGCTCCTCACCGAGAAGCTTGCAACGAAGCGAGTACACCTCTTCCCGTAAGCGCAGTGCCTCTATGTGGTCGCCCGTGTGCTCATAGACGACCGCAAGACCTTCCATCGTGCTGACCGTATCGGGATGCTCCTCGCCGAGAAGCCTCTTTCGGAGCGCATATACCTCTTCGCCCAACGCACGGGCAGCGGAAGACATGCCGGCGCAGTCGTAGGCGACGAAAAGATTATGCTGCGCCGTCAACGTGTCGGGATGCTCGGCACCGTATTCGCTTTTGCAGCTTTCTGCAATCTTCTCCGCCCACGTAACGGCGTTCCGATAGTCAAGCTTCACGCCGGCACCCTCAAAATACATTTTATACAGCTTTTCCATCGCCTCAAGGCAGCCTGTCTCTGCGGCGGCGGTAATGAGTGCGATACCGCGTTCCTTATCGGTCTCAACGTCAATCCCGTCAAGATACGCAAGGCCGATCAGAAAATTATGCGTGGGGTCGCTGTTATTTTGTGCGATCGCGACGCTCGAAAGCGTATCCAGAAGCCGCGTTTTGAATATATCCTGCTCTGCGGCGGGATCGACGCAGTCGGGAATGCCCTCGTAGCATTTTCTTAGCTCGTCGCGGTCGGTCTTGACCATCTCTGCGGGAAGAATACGCGCCCCTATGCTTTTGGCATCGGGATACTCGTGCGCCATCACGTAGTTTGGCGTGCCGTCTGTCTTTTCCAGTATATGGGGAGTAACGAGAAGCGCAAACAGCTTGCTGTCCTTCATCATTTTCTCGATATTTTCGCGGAAGCTTTCGCCCGGTGTCAGAAACTCGTCGTACCAGATGGCGATATCGCGGAATTCGGGGTGGCGGTGGATCATCCTCATCAGCTCATTGGCGTACTGCCGATCCTTTTTGCGATAACTGAGAAAGATATACGCATCAAACGCCTTGCGTACCCTCTTTGCCGTTTCGTCACTGATCAGCACGGCTTCGAGATATTTCTTGAGCTTTTCCGCGTAGCCAACGGCAGTGCTGTCATTGGCGCAGGGATCGAGATACTGTAATTCGTTGAATTTGTTCCATCGCGAATACAGCGTGTCAAGTCCGGTCTCCATCATGATAGGAAGAACGGGAATATGCTTTTCCTCTGCATAGGGGTAATCCGAATCCATGGCGCGATTCGGCTCTTTCAGAAGCTTATAGGTGACGGGAATAACGAAAAGGTTCATCTGTCCGAGATCGCTTTCCTTGTAGACGTCCTCAATCTCCTCATTCATATCCTCGGTGTAAAAAACGGCGCAGTCGTGCGTTTTGAAGATATCCTCGCAGATTCTATCGAAATATTTGGAAAAATCATCGGGATGGCAGGTAAAATACACGCGCGGCTTACGATCCGGGGAGGCATTCCCCTTAGTTCTGTATAAAAATGTCGCCATAAACCTACTCCTTTCTGCTATTGTCAAACACGCCCTCATTATACCATCAAACGAATGAATTGTCAACAAAAGTTCTTCGCCGCTTTCACCGCTTTCACAAAAAACATTTGACAAACGCGCGTGTGTGTGGTATAGTTAAAGTGTCTGAATGTGTCTTGTATCTTATATGGGAAAGGAGAAGGTTCGGCGGAGATATGACCTCACAAGAATTGAAAGATCTCTCTTATAAAAAATTAGAGGAACTGACCGGATACTACGGCGGCACAAACTTGAAAGACATTATAGACTGTTTTAAGGTAAGAGGCTGGAGCGGCAATCAAGATTTCGAGGCTATATTTGTTGTTGGTAAACATGGGAAGGTTGATATAAAAAAGCTTACTTAATATAACTCTTCCCCCGACCGCAGTAGCAATGCGCTCCGCATCACGCAGGATCGCCTGAACTGCAAGAATTTCTATGCATGCAACCCGAGCTTTGACAAAAAATGCGGAAAAATATAAATTGAAGTTTACGCTTTATGACATAATCCGACCGCTTGTGCGGTTACAC
>JAZLAP010000111.1:0-2232 GCA_045613265.1 Eubacteriales bacterium
TTGCCCCAACACCCCGATCGATGAACGCCGCGATCACAAGCGGAACGATCAGCTCAAAGATCGCTTCCATGAGCTTGAAAAGCGGCGCAAGGATCGATTCCTTCAGATATTTCCGAAGATACCCCAGAGTTCGTTTCATAAAAGACCTTTCCTCAATTTAAAGAATAAAATAGCCGACGAAGGCGGCAAGCACCGCCGTCGCAAATCCCGACAGGAGATTGACGGTATCGTTGTTGCAGAGGGTAAATCCCCCCGTTTTTTCGGTTGGCATACCACAATGCGCTGTTTTTTCGGTTGCCTTTCCGCACACGGTACAAGCATAGCGTACCTGCAAGGTTGCGCCGAGGATGCTGTCAAGCCACACGCCGACAAAGGCAACGGCGGCAATAAGAAGCGATGCCGTTACGCCTGCACGCACGAAGGCAAAATACAGAACAGCCACAAGCGAAGCGCCGCCGAACGCCGACAGACTGCCAAGCAGACTGACACCGCCCGACATACCGCGCGCAACCGGCTTCAACGTCAGTACGCTTCGCGGCGCGCGGCGTGACAGTACCCCCACATCCGATGCAAGGCTGTCGCCAAGCGCCTCGGCAATCGCGGCGTAATAGGCAAAGAGGAAGCACCCTTCTCCCGTCGCAAAACAGAGTGCCGCGGAAAGCAGAGCCGGGATCCCGTTTACTGCGACCTGTACGCCGTCGCGCGCGCCTTCCTTCAGATGGATCCCGTCGATGAGAGCGGCGGTGCGGCGCTTCATCGCTTTTCCGACAAGCGCAACGAGAAAGAAGGAAAGCGTGATCGCCGTAAGTGCAAGACCTCCGCCCAGCATACCGATCAAAGACAGAAGAAGAAACGCAACGGTGCCGCCGCTTCGGGAAAGTCCGCGAACAAGGACGGCAAGGAGCGAGATGATCGCCGCCGCAAAAAGCGAGCTCAAAACGTCGGGCAAAGTCATAGAAGCACCTCCGTAAAGAGGGTTGCAACAGCGGTGACACCGAACAGGATCGTAAAATTGTCAAGCCCGAAGGGCATAAGCTCGCACACCGCCGTGACCGCGCCGAGCGCGAGAACGGCGTAAAACGGGAGCGAGAACGGCACGAACAGCATGAGAAGATAAATGCCGCCGACCGCGCCGACCATGCAGGCAAGCGTGCCGATCAGACTCTTTTTCTTGCTGATACGCGGCCCGTATTTGCCAAACAGCGTGCCGAAAATAGCGGCAAAGCCGTCACCGAGCGAGAGCGCAAAGATCGCAATGCCCGACGGGATCACCGTCACGGGAAAAAGGATCGTTCCCGCCATCAATACCGTGACCGCAATCGCGTAATACACGGTGCCGGGATGATTGTCCTCGCCGTCACGCTCCATAATATCGAAGATGCGGTAACGGTAGGACAGATAATTGATCAGAATAAAGGAGATCGGCATCACGAGAAGCTCATAGGGAGAGACATTCTCGGGCAGAATAAAATGGTCGTAAAGGATAACGTAAGTATAGCCGATCAGAATATGGAGCAGCTTCCGCGACAGCTCGGCGCGCATCGAAAATACCCGTTTCAGCACCGTAACGAGAAGAAAAGCGAGAGCAAGATAGCCGTAGCCGAAAATATAACGCATAGATGATTCCTTATTTCCCGAACAGATCGTCCGCTCGTATGTCATATCAATATATTTGAATTATAACACATATATTTTACAAATGCAAGTGTCGCAAAGGCATTGACAAGATTTTTTTTCCATGTTATAATATATTTTACGAAACTTTATGCGTGGGCACAGCCCAAAATTCGGCATAAAGCGAGAAAGGAAACCTGTGTTCCGATGAAACAGTTTTACGTGCAAAGCAAAAACGAGGTCATGGAAAGCCTCTCGACACGCGAAGACGGTCTTTCGGCTGCCGAAGCGGCAAAGCGATTAGCCGAAAACGGCAAAAATGCCCTGACACCTCCGAAGAAAAAAACGCTTCTCATGAAATTCTTCGAGCAATTCAAGGATCTGATGATCGTCGTTCTGCTCGTTGCCGCCGCCGTATCTGCCGCGTTTGCTATCTTTGAAGGAAAATACGAGGAGCTGATCGAGGCGGGCATCATTCTCTTTATCGTGGTTTTGAACGCCATCATCGGTCTTGTGCAGGAAAGCAAGGCAGAAGCCGCGATGGAAGCACTCCAGAAGATGAACCGTCCCTACTGCAAGGTGATCCGTGACGGAAAGACTCTGCAGATTTTGTCCGAG
>JAZLAP010000112.1:0-1899 GCA_045613265.1 Eubacteriales bacterium
CGGGGGTAGAGATCGGAGCGTATACGGCAAAAAACGCAGAGGATATCCACTCCACTATCATCAAAATCGCCACGCTTCCGAAAGAAAGCAGACAGACGCAGGGGCGCAAGATGTTACGAGACCTTCTGCTTTCCGAAAAAGGATTTTTTTCAAAAACGAAGATTCCTCTCGAAAAGAAAGAAAACGAAAGCGCGCTTTACCGTATGGTGTTCTATATTCAGGAGCATTTTAACGAGAAGATCACGCTCGCGGATCTCTCAAAAATATCGGGCTTAGGAAGAAGCACGGTCAACACGTTCTTTCGCCGACGCTTCGATATGACGCCGATTGCTTATATTACGAAAATGCGCTATCTCGCCGCCGAGGAACTCCTAAAAAGCAGCCCCGAACTTTCGGTCTCGGAGATTGCTCGCCTTTGCGGATTCAAAAGCCTTTCCTACTTTTATCGGAACTTCCCTATAAACTGTACACCGATCGAATTCCGAAAGCGCTACGAAAAAACGACTTATATTGCAGAGACGCCAAAGGGATAAACGAAAATATTTTTTGCACGATTTAGAAACTGATTTTGAGGAAAACATATGATTTACGGAGATTTTAACGCTTCGGAAAAGGAGATTTTGGAAAGCCTTCTGACCGAGCAAGAAAAAGAATTTATCAATATAACGGCACCCGAATGGTCTAATATGGAAAAAAAGGCACCGCTTTACCCCGCCTATCACTTCACGTCGCCACACGGATTTTTAAACGACCCGAACGGCCTTTGCTATTGGAAGGGATACTGGCATCTCTTTTATCAGAACTATTTGGGAAAGGTTTGGATGTGGTCGCACGCCGTCAGCCGTGACCTTGTGCATTGGAAGCACCTTCCGCGTGCCATTCTTCCCGAAATTGAAAAAGACTGCTATTCGGGCATGGTCCTCATCGAAGAAGACCGCGCGATCGCTGCGTATTACGGCGTCGATGCAGGTATTATGATCGCCGTCGCTACCGATCCGTTTCTTGTACGGTGGGAGAAGATAAACGGCGGCCATCCCGTAATACCCTCCACCCCGAAAGAGAGCGACTGCGGATACGAGATATACGACCCGTGCATTTGGAAAAACGGCGATACGTACTGCCTCATCAGCGGAAGATATACGCTGAACGAGCATACAAAAACGAAGGAACGGCAAGGATTTTTGTTCGAGTCCACCGACCTCATCCATTGGGAATTTAAGGGGAACTTCCTTGAAAATGACATTTTCTCTTACCCCAACGACGACCTCGCCTGCCCCTATTTTCTCCCTTGCGGCGAAAGGCATCTGCTTTTCCATTTCAGCCATCACTCCGGTCCCAAAATGCTGATCGGCGACTATGACCGAGTGCGGAATAAGTTTACGGTAACGGGCGGCAAAAACTTCACGTCTTCCGTAAGCCATATGGGCGGACTTCTCGCCCCCTCTTTGTTCCCGGACACTTCTTGTGACGGAACGCTGAAAGCAATATATAACGTATACGGCGTGCAAGGTGCGCCGAATGGATACTACAACAACAGTATTATGTCTCTGCCGCGGCAGATATCGCTATCCGCGGACGATCCGAACGATATCGACATCGAGCCTGCAAAGGAACTTGAACTGCTTCGGGTGATGTCTAACCGTATCGAAAAGAACGCCGTTCTTTTGAAGGCAAACGAGACCTATGAACCCGAAGATATTCGCGGAAACACGCTCGAACTTATTGCGGAATTTGAGCCTCGAAGCACCTCTTTTATCGAGGTGCGCGTTATGATGTCGGATGACGAAAAAGAATACTCCGCCATTCGTATTTACAGAGACCGAGGCTTCGGATTTTCTTCTTCCGACAAATCAACCGAAACAAGAGAGACCGTCGTTCAACTTGATACCGCATACTCCT
>JAZLAP010000113.1:0-2087 GCA_045613265.1 Eubacteriales bacterium
ATTCTGACCGTAAAGGTTGTGCCAACGCCTACGGCACTCTCCACACCGATCTCACCCTGCATAATGTCAACCACGCGCTTGACGAGAGCCAAGCCAAGTCCGTTGCCTTGGGTTGCGTGCGAGGTGTCGCCTTGATAGAATTTTTCAAAAATGTGTGCGCCGACCTCCGCGCTCATTCCGCATCCCGTGTCTGTAATTTTGACGGTTGCGTATTCCTCGTCTGCCGTGAGAGTGAGCGTGACCTTGCCGCATTCGTCGGTAAACTTGAAGGCGTTGGAGAACAGGTTGCTCCACACGAGCGAGAGAAGCTCCGAGTCGGCGGACACAAGAACGTTCTCGGCAATATCGGTTTTGATCTCGATATTCTTTCGCTCCCACGTGCTTTCATACTGCAAAAGGCTCTCGCAAAGCTGCTCGCCAAGATCGAAGGTAGTGGGATTCGGATAGATCTGCTGGTTTTCAAGGCGGTTTAGCTTGAGGATATTCGTCATCATATCAGCAAGACGGCGCGAAGCATCGGTAATTGTCTTTGCGTATTCGATGCGCTTTTCTTCGGGCAGATCGGGAGCTTGCAAAAGCGTTCCGTAGTTCTGCATCACGGCAAGGGGCGTTTTCATTTCGTGGGATACGTTGGCAATAAAATCGGTGCGAAGCGTTTCCACGCCCGAAAGCTCCGATGCCATTGCGTTGATTGCCTCGCCGATCTGATTAAAGCCCTCCATGCCCGAGCCGTGCATGTGCTTCACACGGGCAGAAAAATTTCCGTTCGTGATTTTTTCGGCGGCATCCGTGATCATTTTCACGGGTCTGTCCACCATGATCTTTCTTCGGATAAAGTCAGCGGCTTTGAAAAGCACGGTGATGATTACCACGTTGAGGAACGTGATCTTTGCCGCCTCGGCGATATTATCCGCCGTGTAAACGAGCCCCATTTCGGTTGACAATACGTTGAGAAAGAGCATCATGCAGCAGGAGACCACAAAGCCTACCGACAGAAAGAATAACAGAAAGCCGCTAAACTCTTGAAGCACTCTTTGGAATGTCGGCTTTTTCATTTGATCACCGCCTTGTAGCCAAGACCGTGGACGGTCTGAATTTCAAAGGAGTTGCAATCCGAAAGCTTTGCGCGGAGCTTGGTCATATATACGTCGACCGTTCGCGTTCCCGACTGCGTGTCCACGTCCCAGAATTCGTCCATCAGCTGGGTGCGCGTAAAGGCCTTTTTGGGATAGGACAGGAGCTTATAAAGAAGGTCGAATTCTCTTGCCGTCAAGGGGATCTCCTCGCCGTCAAGCGTTGCACTTCGCTCGTCGGCATCCATCACGAAATTGCCAATCTCGAGGCGACGGCTGGAGGCGATCTTGGAACGGCGCAAAAGCGCGCCGATACGCAGAAACAGCTCGTCAAGATCGATGGGCTTGGTCATATAATCGTCGATTCCGATGCGAAAGCCTCTCTGCTTGGACGCGAAATCGTCACGGGCGGTCATAAACAGGATCGGAATATCGTTGTTCAGCGAGCGCACAGTCTTGGCAAACTCAAAGCCGTCGATGCGCGGCATCATAATGTCCGACACGATACAGTCGAAGGTGTTCCTATACATTTCGTCGTAGGCGCTCTCCGCGTCAAGGCAGCCGATCGCCTCGTATCCGCTGTTGTTCAAGAAAGAACATACGGAGCGGTTCAGATCTCTGTCATCCTCCACGATTAAAATTTTGAACATATTGCCCTCCAAAAAACAGATTTTGGGATCGTGCAAACGCATTATAGCACGCAAATGTTAAGGTTTTGTTTACGTTTTGAGCGATTGGAGCAAAAAATGAGGGCAACGCAGATTTTTGCGTTGCCGGCGGGCGCTGCCATACACACAGATGCGCGCTCCGGCGGATTTGCAGGCAAATTCGCGCAGCTCGATCGATTCCATATCGTGAACGACAAAAAAACAGACCTCACTTGCGTGAAGCCTGTCTTTTTATCGTTGGTGACCCGTAGCAGAATCAGAACTGAAACGCGCGGTTCTGCGGGATCTGCTTTCCCGCGTCCCAATCACGCCGAAGACGTGTATGGAATCCGTGGCTTAAGTCGGA
>JAZLAP010000114.1:0-6163 GCA_045613265.1 Eubacteriales bacterium
AAAAATTTCATTGACGGTTGCCGTATGCCTTGAAAAAAGTGTAAACTGTGTTTCGTTCATAGCCGCTGCGGCTACCTCGGGAAGGAGCAATTCGGCTTCGAAATGCATGGTGGCACTGTCCGGTCGGCTCGGTGTATTTTCGATCGTATACGCGCGCACGGCGATGCCGATTGCCGATGCGACCACAAGAATGACGATCAGCGTATCGATAAAATTCCAACGGAAATTATTGCTCTGTCGTTTCATAAAGCACCTCGGTATTTTTGATACAGACGCTTGCGCCTGTGTAGACGGGCAAGCGGAGATATACGGTCTTTCCGATCAAAAGCGGAATGCCGCCTACGGAAAGACTGTCCTTGTCGGCATCGGCATGCACCGTCAGTAATAAAGAGACGCGGCGCGTATCCTCGTACACGCGTAGCCTGCCGTCCTTTACCGCCTCTAAGCGATAAGGAATCGGCTCGACTGCGGTGATTCTGCCGAGCGGGGTCTTGGACACCGCATCGGTCACGGGCGTGTCGGGCACTATGTCTGCGGCAGTAACGCTCTCTATGCCGTCAATGCGCAGAACGTAGCGGACGGGGACTGTGTCCTTTGTTTGCGGAATTGCAATATACGTGGCAAACGCAAGAGTTAACAGTAGACCGAGAAAGAGAAAAAGCGTGCAGAAAAAGCTCATAATGCGTACAGAGAGGGACGGTTGCTTGTACGCGTTCATAGATGCTCCTTATTTTTTTACGGTAATTTCGATTTGTGCGTGATACGCCTCGTCATGCGCCGCTAAGGCAAATTCACCGGCGCGGATATGTCCGAGCCGCGACAGTGCCGACGCTGCGCCCGCAAGCAGGAAGAAGAGGCAGAACACACGGGGACTGTAGAAAATATGGTCGCCAAGTCCCATGATGAGCGCACCGAGAAGTGCGGTGAATACGCCGATGTGCAGGGGGCGTATCACATCGTGCCGACTCCGCTTTTTATGGGATAGCATATTGAAGAAGAGCAGTGCCGCAAGGAGCAGGATGCAAACGAAGCCCATAATACCAAGCTCGGTTGCAAGCTGCAGGTAAAGACTGTGCACGTGCTCTGCCGTTTCGGTGCCCGCAAGTGCATTGAACGGAAATTTGGAAGCAAAGGCTTCCCTTCCGACACCGATCCCACCGATGCCGTACTGCTGCAGAAGATACCATGCCCCTTGCCAGATCTGACGGCGATATAGGATGGACGTGTCCGCTCCCGTACCGTCCTTTGAAAAGAGCGATGCAAAAACCGAGAAAAAGCGTTCACCGATCGCACCCGTAAAGAGGTCGGGAAGAAAGACGGTGACGACGTAAGAGGTAAGGTAGAGAAGGATCGGCAAACAGCTTCCCATAAGAATGACGGCAACGGCAGAGGCACTGCCCGACAAAATACAGTAAACGAAAAGTGCGATCAGTAGTCCGAGCCATGCGCCGCGCGACCATGTCAGGATCAACGCCGCCGATACGGTGAGAAAAACAATGAAATAACAGAAGCGGGCAGATGGATTTCTCCGCGCCTTTGCCATCGAAAGTGCGACGGGTGCCGCAAGCAAAAGATACATTGCGAGCACGTTTGCGTTATCAAACAGGACGTCGATACGCCCCGAAATACTGCCAAATAAGCTGTCATCAAGCCATTCGTGCGGCGCGTAGCCCAAGACGTAGGAAAGGATGCCGAGCAGAGCAACGGCAAAGGAAACGACGGCAAACAGTCGGCAGAAACGGAAAAAAGCCGTTTCGCTCGACAGAAGATTTTCGGCAAGGAAGAAGCCGCACAGCAGCACGACCGATGCAAGCCCCGACAAGAGAGAGGACGTGCCGCCAAAGCTGAAAATGCCGCCAAAAAGGAAAAGAAGCATGAAGAGAAAGACGGGAATCGCAAGGGGAGACAGTGAAAAGGTACGCTTGTTCATGAGCAGCTTGATGATATAAGCGAGCGTGCCCGTTAAAACGGTCAGTATGAGAAAAAGTGTGCCGTTTGGCAAATAACCGGAAAAGGGAATCAGAAGGACGCTGATGGCAAGGGAAAATTCGGGAGACTTAATAATGATGAAAAAGAGGATGCACAGCAGAAGCGGTAAAAGCACGTAAAGCGGTGATACGCAAACGGATACAATGCCAAGCAAAGCGCCAAGCAGGCACGAGATGCCCAGCGAGATTCCCTTGCGCTCGCTTTCGTCGCGGTAAGGAGAGATCAGCAGCAGCTCGAACAGAATAAAGTGCAACAATCGGCTTTCGGTGACCGCCGCTCCGAGACGCTTATCAAAGAAGAGCAGGACCAGTGCAGGAAGACAAAGCGTAAAAACGGGAAAAAATACGTTAACGTCGTAGGCTACGTGAATGAAGGTGAGGCGGTCGTAAAAGAAATAGAACAGAGCTGCAATACAGCCGTAGGTAATGATCATCATGCCGTAGGATTGGCAGGTCGTGCGAAGCAGTGTCTCTTCTACCGCGACGTAAAAACGGGAGATCTTACTGTTGTAAAAACGCCGTGCCACCGCCGCACGCAGTAAAGACGGACGAAATTTTTCTTTGAGACGGCTATGTTCCAGCGCACCGACGGTTTTATCGTAGACCTTGGTGCTTTTTCCGTAGGGAGAGCGCAAAAAAGTGCGATACAGGCTGCGGATAAAGGCGAGCAGTGCGTTAACGATGGCACTGGACCTGACAGCATCGGTGATCCGTTTATGCATTGTGTTCTCCTTTCCCTATGTGAAGCTTATGACTTTTCGTTCTTGATCAGAAGGTCGGGGCGGCGTTCGCGTGTCAGACGGAGCGCCTCCTCATACCGCCATTTGTCAATGTTCTCATGATGCCCCGATAATAGCACGTCGGGGACGCGCATTCCATGATATTCGGCAGGCTTCGTGTATTGCGGATATTCGAGAAGCCCCGATGCAATGCTTTCGCCCTCGTAGCATTCGGGCGCAGAAAGTACACCCGGCAGAAGGCGGGACACGGCATCCACGACGATACAGGCGGGAATCTCGCCGCCCGTCAGAATATAATCGCCGATCGAGATCTCGTCGTCCACGATCTCGTCGATCACCCGCTGATCCACACCCTCGTAATGACCGCAAAGGAAGATCAGACGGTCATACGCCGAAAGCTCCTTTGCAATGCTTTGATTGAAGATGCGCCCCTTGGGCGTCATATAAATCACACGGCGCTTTTCGTCGGTTGGAAGCTCTTTGATAATACTTTGATAGCAATCGTAGATCGGCTGGCATTCCATGACCATACCCATGCCACCGCCGTAAGGGGTATCATCTACGCGCCGCGTTTTCTTCAGCGAAAAATCGCGGATCTGGTGTGCTGTGACAGAAAGACAGCCGTTTTTCTGCGCCCGACCGATAATGCTTTCTCCGAGAACGGTCAGGACAAGCTCGGGAAAGAGCGTCATAATGTTAAAGTTCATCGAAAAGCCCCGATACGGGCTGCACGAAAATGCCGCGCTCCGTATCTATCTCCTTTATGAATGCAGGAACAGCAGGGAATAGCACCTCACCTGTATCGGTTCTTATCGTGTAAAGATCGGATGCCACACCGCGTTCGGCATCGATTACAACGCCGTATAGCTTACCCGTGTCGGCATCGATTACCGAAAGTCCGATCACGTCGCAGAGCAGAACGGCACCCGCCCTCATCGGAATATCCTCACGCTTTGCATAGAGTAGGGTACCCTTCAAGGCTTCGGCGTCGTTCATCGTCGTGACACCCGACAGCCCTGTGATGACCGCTCCGCTATGTACGCGCGGCGAAAGCAACGTGTAGGGCATATAGCCCTCGGCGGTCTTTCGGTATACGCGCGGAAGCCTTGCCAGAACTTCCGGCGCGTCACAATAGGATTCAATTTTCACACCGCCGCGGCATCCGTGCGTGTTGACGATGCGACCGCATTCGGGAAATTCGGTTTTCATACGGCATCCTTTCACATGTGAAGACGTTCATCAAAATGCATTGATTCTTTTATTGTACCATAAAGAAAAGCAAATTTCAACCGTTTGCCGCTATTTTGGTGGAAAAGTCAAGAAAATAGGCTCGTTTTTTCACGTTTTCAGTAGACATTCGTAAAAATGCTCGTATGCCAACGCCATTTTTGTGGCACTGAAATGACGTTGATAGCGTGAATATGCGCCCTCGGAAAGACGACGGTAACGCGCGCGGTCGCTGTAAAATGCAAGAATCGCATCGGCAAGTGCCGTGTGATCCTTCGGCGGAAACAGAATGCCGCTTTCTCCCTCCTTGCAGAGAAAAGGGGTTCCCCCATAGTCGCAGGCGATGAGCGGAAGCCCGTGCGCCATTGCTTCCGAGAGGGCGAGGCAGGAGGTTTCGGTGCCGATCGAGCAGTTGACGGCAACCGACAGGCAGGCGTAAAGCGGCGCGGTATCATGGAGAAAGCCCGTCAGAATGACACGGTTACCGAGCGATAAATGCTTGATCAGCGAAAGCAGCGATGCCTTCTCCTCACCCTCGCCCGCAATGACGGCGCGGATGTTGGCACCCGGCATACGGATATAGACGTCGTTCATTGCATACACAAGTGTTTCAATTGACTTTTCGGGCGATAACCGCGCACAGATGCCAACGAGAAATGCCGATTCGGGGATAGCATACCGCGAAAGAAATGCGGCTTTTTCGAACGGCGTGACCGTGCGGGCTTCTTCGCTTCCGTTCGGAATTGTGACAATCTGCGCATCGGGCACGCCCATGCGCAGAAGATCTGCGTGTGCCGCCTCGGCTGTGGCAACGTAACCGTCGGCAAACAAACGCGCACATATTTTGGAAACAATACGGCGAACGCCGTGATAATACGGGCGGTCATTCCACGCACAGTGCCGCGTGACGGCGATTTTTGCCCGCGTCCGAAGTCGCGCTGCTACGCGCGCCGTCATACAGCCGTGCGTATGCACGATATCGGGCGACAGGCGGGAGAGTGCGCGTAGATAGGCGGGAAGTGCGCGAAAAGAAAAGGAGACGTCGCCATAAACAGGTAAGGGAAGGATATCCGCCCCTGTTTCGGCGAGACGCGGGATCAGCAGACTGCCCTTCGGAAGCAATACCGTAACGCGGTAGCGGCGGCGATCTGTATGTCGCAAAAGCGTTGTCAGCAAAACGCCCGCTCCGCCGATGTTCGTATCCGTGATACAATGGCAAATATGCGTCATAAATGCCTCGTTTCGTTTTTATTTTAGTATAACGCATGGCAGAAGGTCTATGCAAACCAAAAAACAGAAGTGCACGAAAAAAGTTTCCGTGCACTTCTCGACTATTGCCGAAGAGAGTCAGACCTGTAAGGTTTCAATCGGCATAAATCTACGTATCCATCAAAAAAATCTGCTCGGAATTATTCCGAAGCCTCGTTACGCGGCTTACGTTTTCCTTTGAAATATTCCGAAAGCAGAGTGCGGCATTCTTCCTCGAGAACACCGCCTGTGACCGATGGCGTGTGGTTGAAGGGAAGTACGGTCAGGTCACAGAGCGAGCCGTATACGCCCGCCCGCTTATCAAATGCACCGAATACCACACGCTCGATACGCGAGTTGATGATCGCGCCTGCGCACATCGGACACGGCTCCAGCGTTACGTACAGCGTACAGCGCGGTAATCGCCAGCCGCCGAGACGCTTGCAGGCAGCTTCGATCGCGCAGAGCTCAGCGTGATGCGTGGCACATTTGTCTTTTTCGCGCGTGTTGTACGCCTCTGCGATCACCTCGCCGTCACGGACGATCAAGGCACCGATCGGCACCTCGTCACACGCCGCCGCCTTCTTCGCAAGTGCGATTGCCTGCTCCATATATACAATATCGGTGTCAGAGACAAGCTTCGTTTCGGTCGCCATTTTATCCACCCTTTTCGTTTGTTCTTTTATTATATTATATCATGCTATCGCTTTAAAATCAATCCCTAACGGAAAAGAAACGGTCGCCGAAGCGACCGTTTCTTTTTACTTTTTATCCTTCGTCCAGGCAACTTCATCCTCGATCACGAAGGTCTGCACCATTACGCCGTCCATGATACGGTAGCATTTATATACCGTGCGCGGTTGATAAAAGCTTTCGTAAAGCGGACAGGAATTGATGTAGTTGAAGCAGAGCAGGCGTGACGTTCCCTCGTAGCGGAAGGCGCCCGACGCATCCTTGTAG
>JAZLAP010000115.1:0-2777 GCA_045613265.1 Eubacteriales bacterium
ATTATGAAGAGCGCACAGAACGCCCTGGCAAAGCTCGGAGTTTCCTCGTACGGTGAGGTTGGCGACGTATTCGATCCCGCATGGCACAATGCGGTTATGCACGATGAGGATGCGGAAAAGCCCGAAAACAGCGTTACCGACGTTTTTCAAAAGGGTTACAAAAAGGGCGACAAGGTCATTCGTTACGCGATGGTCAAGGTCGTCAATTGACAACGAAAGCAAATAAAAATAAAAAATTATATACCTAATAAATAAGGAGAAAAATTATCATGGGAAAAATTATTGGCATTGACCTCGGCACCACCAACTCGTGCGTTGCCGTATTTGAAGGCGGCGAGCCCGTCGTCATTCCGAACCCCGAAGGAGCGCGCACGACGCCTTCCGTCGTTGCCTTCACAAAAACGGGTGAGCGTATCGTCGGACAGGCGGCAAAGCGTCAGGCGATCACCAACCCCGACCGTACCATCGCATCGATCAAGCGTGAGATGGGACGCGACTACAAGGTATCGATCGACGGTAAGTCGTATTCTCCCCAGGAGATCTCGGCAATGGTGCTCCAGAAGCTGAAGGCGGATGCCGAGGCGTATCTCGGTCAGCCCGTTACCGAGGCAGTCATCACCGTACCCGCATACTTCACCGATGCACAGCGTCAGGCAACGAAGGATGCCGGTAAGATCGCAGGTCTCGACGTCAAGCGTATCATCAACGAGCCGACGGCGGCTGCGCTTGCCTACGGTATGGATAAGGAAGCCAGCCAGAAGATCATGGTGTTCGACCTTGGCGGCGGTACCTTCGACGTTTCGCTTCTCGATATTTCCGACGGCGTATTCGAGGTTCTTGCAACCGCAGGTAACAACCAGCTCGGCGGTGACGACTTCGATAAGCGCGTGATCGACTGGATGGCGGATAGCTTCAAGTCCGAGAACGGCATTGACCTTCGCACCGACAAGATGGCACTCCAGCGCCTGAAGGAAGCTGCGGAGAAGGCAAAGATTGAGCTTTCGGGCATGACCACGACCGAGATCAACCTTCCCTTCATTACGGCAGACGCTACCGGTCCCAAGCACTTCAACGCAACGCTTACCCGTGCGAAGTTTGACGATCTTACCCGCGACCTTGTAGAAGCTACCATGACGCCCACAAAGCAGGTGCTGCGCGATGCAGGTCTCTCGGCGTCGCAGATCAACAAGGTTCTGCTTGTCGGCGGTTCCTCGCGTATTCCCGCCGTACAGGAAGCACTGAAGGCATTTATCTCTGCCGAGCCCTTCAAGGGCATCAACCCCGACGAATGCGTTGCCATCGGTGCTGCGATCCAGGGTGGCGTTCTCGGCGGCGATGTGAAGGATCTTCTGCTCCTTGACGTAACGCCTCTTTCGCTCGGTATCGAAACGCTCGGCGGCGTTATGAACCGCATCATCGACCGTAATACCACCATTCCCGTAAAGAAGAGTCAGGTATACTCCCCTGCCGCAGACGGTCAGACCTCGGTAGAGATCCACGTTCTGCAGGGCGAACGCGAGATGGCGGCAGGCAACACGACGCTCGGCAGATTCGTCCTTGACGGCATCACTCCCGCTCCTCGCGGCGTACCGCAGATCGAGGTTACCTTTGACATCGATGCCAACGGTATCGTAAACGTTACTGCAACCGATAAGGGTACGGGTAAGGAGCAGCACATCACCATCACCTCGTCTACCAATATGTCCAAGGAGGACATCGACCGCGCCGTGAACGAGGCGGCAAAGTTTGCCGAAGAGGATAAGAAGGCAAAGGAAGCAGTCGAGGTCAAAAACCATGCCGAAAGCGCGATTTTACAGTGTGAAAAGTCGCTTTCCGAGCTTGGTGACAAGGTAACCGATGCCGACAAAGAGCCTGTGAAGGCGGCAATTGAGAAGCTGAAGGAGACCGTGAAGGGCAACGACACCGAGGCGATCAAGGCAGACACCGAGGCACTTGAAAAGGCGTTCTATCCCATCGCCGAGAAGCTCTATGCACAGGCAAATCCGAACGGCGGCGCGCAGGGCTTTGACCCGAATGCGGCACAGGGGGACGCCGGTAACGACGGCTTCTACAACGCCGACTTCGAAGACAAGACGAAATAAAATTAAGCGAACAATAGCGACAAAGGAAAGGCTTGACCTTTCCTTTGTCGCGATCAACCATATAAGGGAGTACCTATCATGGCAGAAAAAAGAGATTATTATGAGGTTCTGGGCGTACAGAAGACAGCGACCGAGGATGAGCTGAAAAAGGCATATCGCGTTCTTGCGAAGAAGTACCACCCCGACATGAATCCCGACAACGCGGAGGCGGCGGAAAAGTTCAAGGAAGTGAACGAGGCGTACGCCGTCCTTTCGGATAAGGAAAAGCGCGACAAATACGACCGTTACGGTCACGCCGCATTCGATCCCGCCGCAGGCGGTGCGGGCGGCGGTTTTGGCGGCTTCGATTTCGGTGACATTTTCTCATCCTTCTTCGGTGGCGGCGGCTTCGGCGGCTTCGGCGGCGGCTCGTCGCAGAGCAGAAATATGCCGATGGAGGGAGACGACGTCGGACTTCGTCTGACGATCGACTTCGAGGAAGCGGTCTTCGGTTGTAAAAAGGACATTTCCTTTGCCCATATCGAGGTCTGTCCCGATTGTAACGGCTCGGGTGCCGAGAAGGGATCGACTGCCGAGACCTGTCCCTCTTGCAAGGGGCGCGGTCAGACGGTCGTGAATCAGCGCACGGCGTTTGGTACCTTCCAGTCGACGCGTACCTGTCCCGAATGTCGCGGC
>JAZLAP010000116.1:0-2061 GCA_045613265.1 Eubacteriales bacterium
GACCTATGCAAAGCTGCGCGAGCTTTAATTGCAAAACGCGAGCTTTGATCTCTGAAATATCCCTGAAATCAGAAGAAGGAGAGAGGCGACCATGGTCCTGATCATTGCCGAAAAGCCGAGTCTTGGGCGTAATATTGCCGCAGGTATCGAATCAAAGCTCGGTTCTGTGCCGATGAAAAAGCAAAATGGTTATCTCGAAGGAAACGGCTATCTCGTATCATGGGCGTTCGGTCATCTTTTTTCTCTTTGTGACGTAGAAAAATACAATCCCAATCCTGACGGCGGAGAGGGCTGGACGCATAAAAATCTTCCCTGCTTCCCCAAGCATTTTTTGTTTGAGCTGCGGAAGGAGAACGGCAGGACCGATGACGGTGTGCGCCGCCAGTTTGAGACCTTGCAGGCGCTTTGCAACCGCAAGGACGTGGAGGCGGTCGTGAATGCGGGGGACGCCGACCGTGAGGGCGAGATCATCGTGAGACTCTGCTTAAAGCATGCGCTTCATGAGAAAAAGCCGCTCTACCGTCTCTGGCTGCCCGATCAGACGCCCGAAACCGTCTGCCGCGCCCTTTCCGAGATGAAGGAGGAGACGGCGTATAACAATCTCGCTTACGAGGGCTTTGCCCGTACCTATATCGATTGGCTGTACGGCGTGAATCTGACGCGCTACGCCACGCTTCGCTCGGGGACGTTGTTGCGCGTTGGGCGCGTGATCGTACCGATCGTGCGTGCGATCTACGAGCGCGATCTTGCAATCGAGAATTTTGTGCCCGAAAAATATTTTGCCGTCGTCTCCAAGGAAAAGACGAACGGTGAGGTCGTCGAGCTTCTGTCGAAAAAGAAGTTCAAAAAGGATGAACGTGCAGCGGCGGAAGCGCTTTGCGCCGATTATAATGCCGCGGGTGCCGTTGTCACTGCCGTTAAGGAAAAAAAGGATACGCTTTTTGCGGGCAAGCTTTATTCCCTGTCCAAGCTTCAGAACGTTTTGTCGCGCAAATACAAGATGTCAATGTCGGAGAGCCTTGAAAGCGTGCAGAAGCTGTACGAGGCGGGCTATCTCACCTATCCGCGTACCGATTCGGAATATCTTGCCACTGCGGAGAAGGACAAGGTGAAGGCAATTCTGGCGAATATCGCCAAGATGGGCTATCCCGTTCGCTTCAAGGATAAAAAATCGATCTTTGACGACGCCAAGATCGAGTCGCACTCGGCACTTACCCCGACCTATAAGATTCCCGACGTAAACAAGCTGTCCGAGCGCGAAAAGCAGGTATACGGCACGGTGTTCCGCCGCTTTGTGGCGGTATTCTGCGCCGAGGATTGCGTGATCTCCAAAAGCGAGATTGAGATCAAGGTCGGTGATTATGAGACCTTTGTTCTGAAAGGGACGGTCATTCTGGAGCCGGGCTGGACGAAATACGATGACTGCGCACAGAAGGATAAGGTTTTACCTGCCTTGCAGCAGGGCGATGCTGTCAATATCGCCTTTACTCCTACTGAAAAGGAGACTACGCCGCCCCGTCATTATACGATCGAAACCTTGAACAATTACCTGAAAAATCCCTTTAAGGAAGAAAAGGCAAAGAAAAACGAGGAGAGCGAAGCTGAAAACGGCACGGAAAACGACGACGAGGAATATCGCCTTATGTTTGAGGGCGTTGAGCTTGGCACCGAGGCAACGCGCACGGGTATCATCGACAACGCGCGGAAAAGCCGATATATTGAGCTGAAAAAGGACGTATACACGATTCTTCCCGCAGGGCGCAATCTGATCGAATCCCTGATGGCGATGAATATCAGCATGGATAAGTACAAGACCTGTGAAATGGGACGCGCGCTGAAAAAGGTGTACCGCGGCGAGATCACGATCGGGGACAGCGTTGCACTGGTCGAAAACGAGATTGCTGAGGTGTTCCGCCGTGCGCCGCTTTCGGACACGGGTAAGGATGGCGACGTCGTCGGCAAATGTCCGATGTGCGGCAAGGATTTCGTGCGCACGCGCTTCCGCTATGCTTGCGTGGGGAAGGATGCGGGCTGCGATTTCTCCGTCGGCATGAGCATTTG
>JAZLAP010000117.1:0-3415 GCA_045613265.1 Eubacteriales bacterium
CTGCGAAAGCGAACGTTGCCATTGCGAAAACGGCATTCTTCGTTCGGCAATGTGGCATACGGTGCAGGTGTGGCTTTTTGTTTTCGCTGCCACTGCCGTTCTTTCGGTTGCCATTGAATGGCTCGGACAGGAGAATCTTGCCCGCGCGTTTGGCGTATTGCCGGCACCTGTTGTCGGTGCGTTGATCGGGCTTGTTCCGAATTGCGCCTCCTCGGTTATCCTGACAGAGCTTTATCTGTCGCACGTGATCTCGGTCGGCGGCATGCTGGCAGGGCTTTTGTCGGGGGCGGGTGTGGGTGTTCTCGTGCTTTTTCGCTCGAACAGAAAGCGCATCGGCGAATGCCTTCTGATCCTTCTTGCCCTTTATCTGATCGGCGTTTTTGTGGGAATTCTGACCGATCTTACGCCGCTCGGGGATTTTTTTGCCTAACGTATTGTATTTTGCCGATTTTTCATGTATAATAAAGGAAATCCGTTAAATTCCCTTGCAAAAGTCAGCCGCGTATGTGTGCGGATGTTACGCTTGAAAAGCTGGAAAAGTATGGGTTAAGCTTATAAGACAAAATCTTTTTTTAGAGGGGGTTTCGATGATCTACGGCGATTGAGATTATCGGCCGCCACTTTAAATGACGGGAATGAAAGGAGATTACAATGCGATACAGAGAAGAAAAAACCGTAGCAGATGAAACGCGGCGAGAATATGCCGACGGGCTTGAACGCCTGATCGTGCGGCGTCAGTGCGAAGCGGCAGAGGAAAGGCGAGAGTATTGTAAAAACATTTTTATTTCCCCCGAGCGATACCGAGAGGATTTCAGAAAAATGCTTGGATGGCCGCTTGTTGATTGCAAGCGAGAGGGCATTCCCGCCGTAAAAACGCAAAAGCTTTCGGAAGAGGACGGATATACCGTTTACCGAATGCAGTTTGAGGTTCTTGATGGGCTTGTGATGACGGGACTGTATTTTGAAATACACGGCGAAGAAAAAAAGCCTCTCGTTTTGGTACAGCACGGCGGCTGGGGAACGCCTGAGCTGGTTGCGGGTGTATACGGAAACACGCAGAATTACAATCGCTTATTGGAGCGTGTGATCGCACGCGGCGTGCATGCTTTTGCCCCTCAGCTTCTTGTATGGGAGAAGGCGAGCGAGGTGCCGTGTAATCGCGCAAGCGTAGACGCGAGGTTGAAGCGGGTGGGAAGCTCTATTACGGCCGTTGAGCTTTACGGCCTTTCCCGCATCCTTGACTATTTTGAGAAGCAGAAAAACGTTTCGCACTTCGGCATGATAGGTCTTTCCTACGGCGGCTTTTTTACGCTTTTGGCGTCGGCGCTCGATACGCGACTCCGAGCGGCCGTTTCTTCATCTTATTTTAATACGCGAGACCGCTATCCGTGGAGCGATTGGATGTGGTTTCGACATGCACAGAAATTCGACGACGCCGAGATCGCATGCATGGTCTATCCGCGCAAGCTTTGTATCGCTATCGGAGAGAGGGATGAGCTTTTTGATTATAAGTGCGGAAGTGAAGCGTATAAAAGACTGCTTGCACTTTCAAAGGATGTCGGCACTGATTGGCTATACTTTCATGGCTTTGACGGAGACCATGAATTCCCCCTGAACGATGCCCCGATCGATTGGATGATCGAGGAGCTTAAGGAGACCTAAGGAGACGTATGCTACAATGAAGAGAAAGGGGCTTCCCTTTCAAAAAGAGAAGAAAAATGTAGAAACTGCTAAGGAGAAGTGATTATGGATTACAGCGTTCCGCTTTCCGCACTGATTGATGAGTTCTCGCTCGGTACTCTGCATCTTCCCGAGCTTCCCGAAAAAACGATGATCACGAGCGCTCACGTGAATCGCCCCGGGCTTTTGCTCGTGGGTTATACCGATCACTATGAGGCGGCGCGTATACAGATCATCGGTCGCGCCGAGCACGGTTATCTCGCTCGCCTTCACGACGTGGAGCGCCGCAAGACGCTTGACCGCTTTTTCTCGTTAAAGCCTGCGGCGGTGGTTGTGACGACCGATCTTCCGCCCTATGCCGACATGATGGATTTCGCCGCAGAATACGGCGTTCCCGTGCTTTCGACCTCGGTGCATACGAGTGAATTTATGGCATCGCTGATCGGCTTCCTCAACGTCAAGCTTGCGCCGCGTATCACGCGCCACGGCGTTCTCGTCGAGGTGTACGGCGAAGGACTTCTGCTTCTCGGAGACAGCGGTATCGGTAAGAGCGAGACCGCGATCGAGCTTGTGAAGCGCGGTCACCGTCTGATTGCCGACGATGCCGTCGAGATCAAGCGCGTTTCGGCAAAAACGTTGGTCGGTGAGGCACCCGAGATTATCCGCCATTACGTGGAGCTGCGTGGTATCGGCATCGTTGACGTGCGCCGCCTCTTCGGTATGGGCGCCGTTAACGTGTCGGAAAAGATCGACCTTATCATCAATCTTGAGCAATGGGTGCAAGGAAAGATGTACGACCGCCTCGTCATTGGCAGCGAGGTCACGCAGGTCCTCGGTATTGGGATCCCGTCGTTCACGATACCGGTTCGTCCCGGCAGAAACCTTGCGATCATTCTTGAGATCGCCGCGATGAACAACCGTCAGAAGAAGATGGGCTATAACACCGCGCAGGAGTTTAACAAGCGCCTGATGGAGTCCATGGGCATCGAGGGATGACGGAGAAAAGTGAAAAGTGAAGAGTGAAGAGTGAAGAGTGATAGGGATATCTCGTAAGAAAAGGGGAATATGTAAACTTTGGTTTACATATTCGGCTTTTTTATTTTCACCTATTCCTCAACGACCTGCTTTTTATAAAAGCGGAAGGCGGAGGCGACGGCGTAACGGTTCATGAGTGCGGACGGAGTGACGAACAGAAGCCCGTCCGATTCTTCTTCCGCGACGGTCACGCGGTAGCCGCGCATGTTCCATTCAATGTGCGAAAACAGGTGTTTTGCGTTGCCCATTTTCGTGACGGCGATCGGCGTAAGCCCGAAGGATGCGGCACGGTTGCGCACGCCGTCCTCGTCCATGTGCCCCTCGATATTCGGAAATTCAAAAAGCGAAGCGAGAAGCCCTGTCGGCGGTCGCTTCCGTATGGCGATATTGCCGCTCGGCGATATAAAGAGAAAAACGGTACGCATTTCCCGCCGCCGCGTTTTATCCTTGATACGGACGGGCAAGCGGTCGGTCGCGTTCGTCCTTCTTGCCTCGCAGAAGGCAGAAACAGGACATTCGTTACAGTGCGGAGCGCCGTTCGGGATGCAGACGGTCTCGCCAAGCTCCATCAGTCCCTGCGTAAGATAGGCGGCATCCTTACCCGTGGGGTAGATCGCGGCAAGCCGTGTCGTCGCTTCCTTTTTGACGGCGGGCAAGAGAATATTGCGTTCGTCGCCCGTGAGGCGCGCAAAAACACGCA
>JAZLAP010000118.1:0-11426 GCA_045613265.1 Eubacteriales bacterium
GATCGAAAGCGCATTTTCATGCACGGCATAAATGACCGAGAAAACAAACGAAAACGGAAAGCATAGATGTGTGGCTTCGGAATCCTTGAGCGTTAGCGTGATTTCGTGTTCCGATACTGCGGTTACCGTAAATTCCGAAGACGGGGCAAAGCCGTGAGGCGGTATGGGATAGGAGACACCGTCTACTGTAACGCCGCAATGTCCGCCCATGGGAAAGAGGATGGGGGCATGTCCGCTCCAGCTGCCGTTTTCATTCTGCCACAGCTTTTCTGTGCCGCGAAAACGAACACTTTGTAATTCTGCGCCCGCGGTGGAAATCGTAACGTCGAGATCTTTGCTGTGTATATTGTATAACATGGAAAATCTCCTTTCGTAAAAAATCGGAATTCGGTGCGGTACCGAATTCCGAGAGTGTAATTATGCAAGCTTGGTTAAAACATCGTTAAACCATTCGGTTGCGGTCGCTTTTTCCTCGGCGGTCATTTTTGAGAACATGGACAGGAACGAAGGAAGTCCGCCATCCATGTACAGAATGTTGTCAACGATATTGACATTGTTTTCTTTGACCTTATCAAAAATAGACTGCATTTGTTCGGCAGTGCCGTCAACAATGAAAGCGACGTTGCGCGTTCTTTGACGGTTCATGCCTTCGATGAAACGCTCGAAATCGGGCTTTTTCGGAATCGAACCGGGGGTGATCAAAATAATGATAAGACGTTCGTTGTCGCAGGAATACGCGGGCGGAATGATATCTGCCTTGTAAATGTCGTTGGCAGCAAGCGTTGCGAGCACCTCGGCAATGGATTTCAGTTTGCCTTTCGGCGTTGCGGTAAGTACGCGAATTTTCATCTGTATAAAACCTCCGATAAATATTAACGTAAACATTATACCATAAACGTTCTGATAATGGAAGGGGTTTTGCAGATTTTTTTAAAAACTATTGTAAAAATCAGATAATATCCGCAAAGTAACACGGGAATTCCTTTTTTTACTCCCCTTAATTATACAAAATTTGCATTTTGTATAATCGTCGGGTAAGCGAAAAACGAGTAATGCCCTATGGCTTTTTACGGGATGCAGTGCTTATTTTTCGCAATAACCTCTTGTATTTTTTCGAAACATCATTTATAATGTATGTATCATCCTTTTAATGCTGTTTTCCGTAGGATGATTTATGTAGGTATTTTTGGCGTGTTGCTTCGCCACCGCGTAAATGCCGTTCGGATTTGTTTTTCAAAAGCACCGCCTTGACTTCCTTGTAAAGCGCGGGGTTAAGGCGACGGAGCTTAACGGTTACATCCTTGTGTACTGTGCTTTTGCTGATTTCAAAATGGCGTGCAGCAGTGCGTACTGTGCATCCTGTATCGATCAAATAGCTGCCGAGAATTTCTGCGCGGTCTTTTTCGGTATGTATCATGGGATTCTCCCTTCAAGCGTTTTATTACATGTATATGAAAGGATATTAGCGTACATGCTTAAAGAGGAAAGAAGATTTGTAAAATCCACGGTCTTTGAGGGGATTACTTCCCTACGCGCTGTATTCAGTGGCATAGATAACGGTGTAACGGACAGAAGCGTTTTAAGAGTGCTTGTCACCGAGAAGCGAAAAAAAGAAAACCAAAAAGAGTTTGCATGGTTGATCCATGAGGCAGAACGGCGGGGATTCGCGTTTGAAACAGTAACTGAAGATGAAATCAGTGCGCTTGCTGTAGGCAACAGTCATGGTGGTCTTCTTGCTGAATGCAGTGTGCGCAGTATTCCAAGTCTTGAACATTGTGTTCCCGCCAAATGCGGTTTTTATGTCATGCTTGAGGGGATCGAGGATCCGTATAATTTTGGGTATGCTTTGCGGTCTTTGTATGCTGCGGGTGTTGACGGCGTTGTCTTGCCGTTGCGCAACTGGATGAGCGCTGCGGGTGTGGTGGCACGATCGTCAGCAGGAGCATCTGAGATGTTGCCGATGTACCAAGCGGACGCGCTGACGGCGGCTGAGTATTTTCATCATCGTGGTTATAAGGTGGCGTGTGCGGACGTCCGAACCGACTGTACGCTGTTTGAAGCATCGCTGTCGCTTCCCTTGCTTTTGGTAGTAGGCGGAGAAAAACGGGGCATTTCGCGCGCTCTTCTCAATACTGCCGATATTGTGGTAAAAATTCCGTACGGTCGTGACTTCCCTGCTGCTTTGTCTGCAGCAAGCGCAGCCACAGTTCTCGGTTTCGAGATCATGCGACAAAACAACGGCGGTAAGGGGCGTGTCGTTTAGTGGTCAATATTTTCCTCGAAAGCTATAATATTGATGATTCGTTTTGCTATCATACGCTCGAACGGTATATAAAGCCACAGGATAAAGTTACGGTGATTCCCTTTTCCTTCAGAGATCGCAGTCTCCGTTCCAAGGAGGATTGGCGAAGGATGTACGGAAAGCACGGTAAGTGCTACGGCAGTCTCGTAAAACCGTTTTCAAGGTACGGTATTTCCGAAGAACAGATTGTTTTCCTGAATTATTTTGAAGACGACAGAGATGATGCGATAGTCAAAATCGAGAGCGCCGATATACTTTACTTTTTGGGAGGAGTTCCCGATCGGATGATGGAACGCATCCATACGCTTGGTATCGCAGATGCTCTTCTCGCCCATAACGGGGTGGTTATGGGCTACAGTGCAGGGGCGTTGGTTCAATTACGCGAATACCATGTTTCGCCGGATCGCGATTATCCCACGTTCGGGTATTATCAAGGTCTGTCGTATCTTGATGAGTTTTATCTGGAAGTACATTATGAAGGCTGTCCCGAACAGGATGCGGCGATTCAACGTGTATTACGGGAACGCGGAAAGAAGGTATATGCAACCACCTATAAAAGCAGTGGGATTATTGTAGATAGCGGCAGGATAGCGACGATTGGTAATGTTTATTTGTTTGAATAAAAGTAGGAAAGCACGCTTGATATTTTCAAGCGTGCTTTCCTTTCGAAATCATAAATCGGGTTATAAAATGCCAAAAACCATGAAAATTATAAGAATAATTCCGAGCAGAATCCGATATAACCCAAACAAGCGGAACGAATGCTTTTTCACAAATTCGGTAAGAAATCGAATGGTGACAAGCGATACCAAAAACGCCGTTATCCCTCCTATGAGGAGGAACATCCATTCATCAGAGGAGAAAGTATTTCCGTCTTGTGCAAATTTAAAAAGGCGAAGTGCAGATGCACCGAGCATAATGGGAATCGCGAGAAGAAAGGAAAAATCGGTGGCAGCGGTTCTGGAACAACCAAAAAGCATGCCGCCCGTCACGGTAGCACCGGAACGGGATGTGCCGGGGATCAGTGAGAGAATCTGAAAAACTCCAATTTTGAGCGCAGTTTTGTTGTCTATAGTTTCTGCTGATTGATAAATCCGGTTTTTACATGTTTTCTCAACGTAAAGGAATAGGAATCCGTATACGATCAGTGCGATGGCAATGATAAATGTGCCGTAGCAATAACGTTCGATCACATCATCAAACAGGATTCCGACGAATGCCGCGGGGATTGCTGCGAGACCAATACGGAAGTACAGCATTAGCGGCAACGGGCGATTTTTTGAAGGTATAATTTTTTCTCGGTATACAACGCATACCGCCAAAACGGAAAAAAGCTGTATTACCACGAGAAAGAGTGAAAAAAATTCATCCGAAACCGATATGCCGAAAACCGAGTTGAATAACAACATATGTCCGGTGCTGCTGACAGGCAGCCATTCGGTGATTCCTTCAATCAGACCAAGTAATACAGCTTTTATGATATCTGCCACGGTTTATCCTCCAAATATCAGCAACCGCGTAAGATGTCCCCTTCCGACACGGGAAACTCCATGTCCATATAGAATTGCATTCCGGGATGCGGTGTGCTTGTAATCTTGTTGCCCTCAAGATCTGAAAGTCCCGATACGTTCATTCGAACGCCGATCTTTCCGGGCGTTAAAAGCTCTACATCCCTACCCTCTTCCATCTTGTTTCTCTGGAAGCAGAGGGCTTTCTTTGCTTTCTCGTCATAGGCGAGTACGGTGGCGAGAAATGCCTTTTCATTTTGGTATCCGGTGGTTTTGGCGGTTTTTGCATCCGTATGGCAATCGGCGTAGTAGTAACCGGTGTCATATTCACGGTGGCTGACGCTTTCAAGCTCGCGTAACCATGCCGGATTTGTCTTGAAGGCTTTCGGTGTACGCATATAAGCATCAATCGCCATACGGTATGTGTTTGTAACAACGGCTGTATAATACATGCTTTTCATACGCCCTTCGATTTTTAAGCTGTTGATACCGCACGTCAACAAATCGTCGATATGCTCGATCATACACATGTCCTTACCGCTCATAACGAAGGTTTCTCCGCCATCTTCTATGATCGGGATGGGCATATCGGGACGCTTTTCCTCTACCAGCTCATACCGTGCTTCGCGGATACTGTAATTCCAACGACAAGGCTGTGTGCAAAGACCGCGGTTGGCGTCCCGATTTGTAAAGTGTTGCGATAGTAGGCAACGGCCGCTGTAAGAGATGCACATGGATCCGTGGACGAAGGCTTCGATCTCGATCTCTTCGGGAATAGAGGTACGGATCTCGCGAATTTCGGACAGTGTCAACTCACGGGCAAGGACGATACGTTTCGCGCCGAGCTTGTGCCATGCAATGCATGAAGCGGCACTGACGGAGGATGCTTGCGTAGATACGTGAATTTCAAGCGAAGGAGCAACCTCTCTTATGAGCATCATAACGCCGATGTCTCCCACGATCACGGCATCAACGCGGATCAATTCGAGATAGATGAGGTAATCTTTGAGAGCTTCGTATTCGTGTGTGCGCGGCATCACGTTGACGGTAACGTAAATTTTTACCTTTCTGTCGTGCGCGTATTGTACAGCTTCCTTCAGTTCTTCATCCGAAAAGTTGTCGGCGGCAGCCCGCATACCGAAACGTTTGCCGGCGAGATAAACGGCGTCGGCACCGTAGCGAATAGCGGCTTTCAGTTTTTCAAAATTTCCTGCCGGTGATAATAATTCTGGCATGTTTTATCCTTCCCTGCCAAAGATGGCAGATTTTTCCTTAGGGACGGCAATGAGACGCAGCTCCCATGCCGGAAGCGACGGTGTCCGACGAAAGTAAAAAAGATAATCGGGGAGCCATTCATGAAGCATAAGCGGTAATGCAAAGATATCCTCGTTACGGTGATATGCCGATACCGTCAGGTACGGTCGGTCACGGAGAATTGTTTCGCGGCTGCCGATAAGCGCATCCCGCTCTGCACCTTCAACGTCGTATTTGATATAGTCGACGTTTGTGTCCGTTGCAAGAGAGTCGATTTTGACAAGTCCGACTTCTTCACTTCTCTTTTTATAAGAACCCTCGCTGAGGGTTGTGTTTCGGTTTCCGCTTGCGTTCAGAAGAACGGTGCCGTTTTCTTTACCGACGGCGGCATGTATGGCGGTGATGTCTGTACCAATCATGCTTTTTGCAAAGGTATCAAGCTTTTTGTAGTTGCGTTGATCGGGCTCTATGGCTATCATATGTTTGATTTTGGGATTTATGAGTAAAAGCTCTCGCACCGTATCACCGTTGTATGCGCCTGCATCGATTGCGGTGCGGATTCTTTCGGTTTCAAAAAGCGCATAGCACTCCTCCGGTGTGGAAAGCTCACGCGCAAGGTAACCGATATCTCCCGACAATTTATACTGCAAAATTGAACGGTAGAGACGCTTTGATTGCTCGTCCGCAAGGATCGTATCGGTGGCGTTGACCTCGTCAAAATGTGCATTATAAAATGCCGCGTTGAAGGTGCCGTCACCGCAAACCGGAAGATCGGGCATTGTGATTCCGTATTGCTCCTTCATTTCGTATAGCATAGAGAGAACGTCTTTGCGATTTGAGGCGAAGGAAAGAACGATGCGGAACTCTTTATATTTTTCCCGGATTTCGGAAAAGGATAAAACGCGTTTTCCGTGAAAGGAGTGACCGCGCACAAAGCCGTCGCTTGCAAAGAAATCGGCAACCGAAATACCATATTCTGCGAAACGCAAAAGGAGTTTGTCGGCACCGTTTCCCATCCCGTAGACAACAATGGGACGTTTTTCTTGTTGCAAATCTTTCCATACATCCGATACAGCGGGATAATCGGGGAGAAAAAAATCTTCCGAAGAATGCATACATTTCTCCTTTCTGCTTGCATTTTAACAAATTTTGTGGTATAATGAATTATCAAAGTGAAAAGAGGTCGTTTTATGGATTGCTTGTTTTGTTCTATTGTAAAAGGCGATATTCCCTCGAAGAAGGTATTTGAAAATAAAGATGTGTACGCCTTTCACGACATAAACCCCATGGCTCCCGTGCATATCCTTGTCATTCCGAAGGCGCATATAGGATCTGCCGACGAGATCGCTGCGGAGAATGCGAATGCCGTTGCCGCTGTATTTTCGGCAATTCCCGAGATCGCGCGCATAGCGGGATTAACAAACGGATACCGCGTAATCACAAATTGCGGAGAGGACGGTTGTCAGAGCGTTCGTCACCTGCATTTTCATTTGCTTGGCGGTAAAAAATTGCCCGAAACGCTGGCGTAACCGAGTGCATGAAAAAAAGCCGAGGAAATATCCTCGGCTTTTTTCGGCTGCCCGAGGGCAACACAAGGTCTGTTTTTGTGTGCAAGATCAGATCTTCTCTTTGACCTTTGCACTCTTACCGACACGGTCGCGCAGGTAGAAGAGTTTTGCACGACGAACGCGACCCTCGCGAACGACGACAACCTTCGCAACGTTGGGAGAATGGAGCGGGAAAGTCTTTTCCACACCGCAGCCGTACGCAACACGTCTTACCGTGAAGGTTTCGGAGATTCCGCCGCCATGCTTAGCGATAACGGTACCCTCGAAAAGCTGGATTCTCTCTTTCGCACCCTCTTTGATCTTGTTGTGAACCACGATGGTGTCACCGACCTCGAACTTGGGTGCCTCGGTCTTAAGCTGCTCACTTACAAAAGCCTGGATCTTATCCATGATAGGCTCCTCCTTTATACTGAACATTCATGCAGAGCTTCGCAGAGGACTGTTCTAAATCTTGCGCAATACGAGCGCAACAAATGTATTATACCATGCCTTTTGTGAAAAGTCAACACTTTTTTGAAATATCTTTTCTGTTTTTTTCCTTTTTAACTGTTGTAAAATGTGTGAATATATGTTATAATATCTATATTAAGTTGTTTTATGCGCGCACGGCGGCGAAAGGAGAAAATATGCAGAACGATTCCGAAAATACGGCAGCACGTGAAAAAACGAGCGCCGGATACGATCTTCTCGAAATGTTCGTTTTGGTTGCGGCGTTCATTTTGATCCTGTTCTTCTTTTTTGTGCGGCAGACCGTTGTGGACGGCGGTTCGATGGACGATACGCTTGCCAACAATGACAGGCTTTTTGTCTTGGATCTTTTTTATACACCCGAACGCGGAGACATTGTCGTATTTCAATCGCGCGAGACCAACCGCGCGTATCCTCTCGTAAAGCGTGTAATTGCAGTTGGCGGCGACAAGATTTGTATCATGCCCGACGGCGTATACGTGAACGGCGAATGCGAGAATTACGGATATATCAGTATTCCGCAGTATTCATATACAAACAACATCGCGATCAAAATCGGAATCGAATATACGGTACCCGAGGGGAAGGTTTTTGTTCTCGGGGATCACAGGAACAACTCGGCAGACAGTCGCGAATTTGGCTTTGTTGACGAAAGAACGATACTCGGCAAGGTGGTTTTGCGCATTATGCCGCTTTCAAAATTCGGTGTTGTGGAATAAAGGAGATTTTTATGCCGTCGCAAACGATACAATGGTTCCCCGGACATATGGCGAAAACCCGTCGCATGATCTCGGAAAACTTATCTGCGGTCGATATTGTAATCGAGCTTGCCGATGCGCGTATTCCGCAAAGCTCTCGCAATCCCGAAATACATCGTATTGTGGGAGACAAGCCGTTGCTTACATTGTATAACAAGGCATCGCTTGCCGATCCCGTGCTGAATAAGCGTTGGCATCTCTACAGCAAGTCTATTGGGGAGCATTCGCTCTTTACCGATTGTGTTACGGGAGAAGGCATTGACAGGATTCCCACGGTGATACGCGCGATCTTGAAGGAAAAGCTTGAGCGGTATCAGAATAAGGGGATGGCAAACCGTCGTTTGAAGGCGATGATCGTCGGTATACCGAACGTTGGAAAATCCACCTTGATCAACCGCATTGCGGGTGCAAAGAAGGCAAAGGCAGAAAATCGACCGGGTGTTACCGTGAATAAACAGTGGGTGCCGACCTCGGTCGGTATTGATCTTCTTGATATGCCCGGCGTTTTGTGGCCACGCTTTGACGAACGGATCACGGGTGAGAATCTTGCCGTTACCGGTGCCATCAAGGATGACATTCTGGCGATTGAGGAAATTGCCGCTATTTTAGCAAACAGGTTGCTTTGTCTTTACCCTGATGCTTTTATGACACGTTATAAGCTGAAGATGGACGAAGTGGACGGAAAAACGCCCGAGGAGCTTCTCTGTCTTGTCGGAAGAAAACGCGGGATGTTGATTGCGGGCGGAGAGATCGACCTTGAACGTACCGCAGACATGCTCCTGACCGAATTCCGCGCCGCGAAGATTGGGCGGTTTACTTTAGAAACGCCAAAGGAGATTGACGATGCCGAGCTTTGAAATAGAAGAAAAATATACGGCAGAAGGATATTCTGTGATATGTGGGATCGACGAAGCCGGACGGGGACCTCTTTCGGGAAACGTCGTGGCTGCTGCGGTGATTTTGCCACGGGATGTTGATATTCCCGGTCTTAACGATTCTAAAAAGCTTACGGAAAAAAAGCGGGAAAAGCTTTTTCCCGTGATTATGGAAAAGGCGATCGCTGTCGGTGTGGGAATGGCCACACCTGAGGAGATCGATCGACTGAATATCCTGAATGCGGATATGCTGGCGATGCGACGTGCTGTAGAAGCGCTGGATGTTTCTCCGGATCTTGCTCTGGTTGACGGTAATATTGCGCGCGATTTTCCTCTCCCTGCGATTCCTGTTATCAAGGGAGATGCGTTGTCGCTTTCTATCGCCGCCGCTTCTGTGATTGCGAAGGTCACGCGTGATCGTATGTGCCTTGAAGATGATGCCGCGTATCCCGTATACGGCTTTGGAAAGCATAAGGGATACGGTACAAAGGAGCATATGGAAGCTCTGCGTACATACGGACCTTCTCCTATTCATCGGCGAAGCTTTCTTGGATTTCTTGATAAGAAAAACGATGAATAGAAGACAGCTTGTTGGGCACTTGGGTGAAAAAGCGGCAGCACGCTATTATTTCTTCCATGGAGCGTTGGTAAGAAAACGCAATTTTCGTTGCGGAAGGTATGAGGTTGATATTATTGCGGAAAGTCCGCGATACTTGATCTTCTCTGAGGTAAAAACGCGGACGCAGGATCCCGATTCTCCGTCGCTTTACGGAATTCCCGCCTCTGCGGTGACCAAGGAGAAGCAACGATGCCTATTGCGCGCGATCCGTTGTTATCTCGCGTTACATCCCACGAAAAAGCGGATCCGCCTTGACGTGGTTGAGGTATATGTTTCTGCGGATGCAAAGCCAAAGGTTTTGAAGCTCGTTTGTATGCCCGACGCTTTTCATGCGTGAACAATACCGGATGACATTGCATAAGATGTTGAAAATGCTATCGGGTGATTTATGCAACGACCAACTTTTTCTTATGCGGATTTTCACGTGGACACGTTGTCCTCTGCCGAGAATTTACCTCTTTTTATAGACGATCCTTCCTTGATGACGCCGCTTTCTTCCTTGCGCGCGTATCAACGTGCGTTGATATACTTTGCCGTTTTTACGCCTCGATCTGTCAGCGACGACGAAGGGTATCTGCGCTTTCACAAACTTGTTGCGAAAATGCGAAGGATACGCCTTCCTGAAAATATTTTGCCGATACTGACGATAGAAGATGCACGCATCCTCGGATCGGACGAGAATACAGCAGTGGAACGCCTGCAATGTGTGTATGTGCACGGTGTACGGTTGTTAACACCCGTGTGGTGCGGTGAAAGCGTTCTCGGCGGTGCTCACGATACGGATGCAGGTCTTTCGGCGCTTGGCGCGGCTATTGTGCGTAATGCGGCAAAAATGGGGATTTTAATTGATGTTTCACATGCTTCAACAGAAACGACAGAAGCCATCATTTCTATTTTGAACGAGCTATCCTTCCCTGTCGTAGCAACGCATTCCAACGCCTTCTCGCTTTGTTCGCATACACGAAATCTGCGAGATGCTTATTTTGATGCAATCGTCGCCTCGGGCGGCATTGTCGGTATGAATTTGTACTCTCCTTTCCTTTCGTAACACCCGGCAACCCTTACCGACGTTTTACGCCATGTCGAGTATTTTTGTGCAAGAGGCGGCGAAAAAAGCGTTGCCATCGGTACGGATTTTGATGGCGCATCGTTTTATCCGTGCGGCATATCGGGCGTAGCGGATATGGTGCGTCTATATGAGGAAATGCTGAAACACAACTATTCCGAATCGACCGTTAAGGCTATTTTTTACGACAATCTGAAAAATTTTACCGATCGGTACGTTCTCTGATTTTCAATACGTTTATTAAATTTTTATATACACAAGAGGAAAAGAAAATGGAATTTAAAAGCACCAGAAGTACAGCGCAAAACGGCGTTTCCGCCGCTTATGCCATCAAAACCGGTCTTGCCGCGGACGGTGGGCTTTATATGCCTATGGAGATTCCGAAGCTTGAGAAAGATGCACTGACTGCGCTTCGGAAAATGAATTATCCCGAACGCGCCGCATATATACTTTCTTTGTTCTTGACCGATTATACGAAGGATGAGCTTTACAGCGATTGCTGTCTCGCTTACGATGAAGAAAAGTTTCGTGGCGGTGCGGCACCCTTGCACCGTCTTGCCGGGGGGATTAACGTGCTGGAGCTGTGGCACGGACCGACTGCTGCTTTCAAGGATATGGCTCTCCAGATCATGCCCCGTTTGCTCTCTCGTGCTCTCGGAAAGACCGGTGAAGAACGTACGGCGCTCATTCTCGTTGCTACATCGGGCGATACCGGCAAAGCGGCACTGGAAGGATACAAGGATGTTCCCAAGACAAAGATTGAGGTCTTTTACCCTGTGGACGGCGTGAGCCGCGTGCAGAAGTTACAGATGATGACGCAAGAGGGGGGCAACCTCTCAGTGACCGCTATTCGCGGTAATTTTGACGATGCGCAGAGCGGTGTTAAGCGTATTTTCGCTGATATGGAAGCAAAAGAAGAGCTGAATGCGCGCAACGTATTTTTGTCCAGCGCAAACTCGATCAACTGGGGACGTCTGGTTCCGCAGATCGTTTATTATGTTTCGGCAT
>JAZLAP010000119.1:0-7351 GCA_045613265.1 Eubacteriales bacterium
ACGCGTTGCATCTACGTATTCCCGAATGCCCGAAACGGTGTCCTTGTAGTACTCGTCACCCGCAAACGCCGCGAGGAAGGCAACGAGGTCTGCCTCGGAGATCGTGCTCGATGCCGTGCTGTCCGGATACTGCTCGTTTTCAAGCTCAAAGCTGTGTCCCCAGATATAGAGAAGCTTCAGCTTGCCGTCGTCCGTAAGGTCGCGGAAGGCATTCGTGTAGGTGTTCGAGTAGCTACCGTCGGTCGCCGCGTTCGTCAGCTTCGACTGATGCATCGTCGGCTGCCAGTACATAAAGCTTTCGGGGAGATCAAACTTCGTCGTTGCACCGTAGGCATTGTTCGTCGGGAGATAACGGTTTGCCTTGATGCCGATCGCATCAAGATAAGCGCAGAAGATATCCTTCTCCGTCATTCCGCCGAGCTTCTGCGCCGTATATTCGGTCTTGCCGACGGCGGCAAAGAGGGATGCAAGCGCCGAAAGCTCGCTCGCATCGGTATATATCTTTGTCGATTCAAAGCGGTAGCCCTGCGTGTACGGATGGACGAAGGAGAGGATGCTGTTGTGGCGCGTGTTGCCGTTCGCCGCAATACCGCTGTTCAGCTGGTCGTTCAGGGTCTTGATACGTGTCAATACCTCGGAGAGCGCGAGCGGAGACGAGTGATTCGTCTTGATGCCGTCCACGTGACAGCCGTGGTTGGCGATCTCGTGACCTGCGTAGAGCGAGTAGTTCGACTTCGTGGCAGTGAGGTTAAAGGTACCCTTAAAGCCATATTCGTTGAGAAGCGCGATAAAGATCGGATCGTAGATCGCGCTACCGTCGTCCTCGGAGAAGGTGATCGCCTTGCGCGTGAAGCCCGGATAGTAATTGGCGTTGACAGCTACGAGCTTATCAAGCACCGTCATGGTGTACTCACCGTCGTTCGTCATGCCCGTTTCGACTGCGGAAACGTAGTGGAAGCGGAGGAGCGAGAAGGCAAAGTAGCCGCTCGTCGTCGTCATTCTCAGCGTATACTCGCCCTTGTAGAGCGTTGCGCCGTCAACCATCGAAATCTCGGTCGAGGAGGTGGATTTGTCGGCAACCTGAATTTTGCCGCTCGCCGTATAGGTAAGCGTGGTCGTCTGCCCCGTCGTCTTATTCGTCAGAAGAAGCGTCGTCGTGCCCGCACCGCCCACGCAAATGAGACCGTTTACGTCGTAGATACCCGTCACGGGAATCGAAAGGTCGTACTCAACGTAAGCACCCGTATAGTTACGGAGCAGCGTTGCGTCGTCGCCGGGATTGAAGGCGGTCAGATTGTTCGAGGTCACCTGCTTATAGCCCGTATGCGATCCGGTTACGATATAATCGTCATTCGAGGTGTCAAATTCGGGAGTGACAAGCGTAAAGGAGAGCGAGGAAAGTCCGACGTAGCCCTTTCCCGTTCCGTTGACCGTCATGCCGTAGCGCGTATCGGTAAAGTAGAAGCTTACGACGTTATCCTTGCCCGCTTCGAGGTACTGATAGGTCATGACGGTCTCCGCCGTACCCTCGGCAACGCGGAAATCGCTTTCGGCGAAGGTGTAGGTTTTCGTCGTCGAGCCACTAACGCGTCCCGATGCGATCTTACCGTTCCAAAGCGCGATCGCGTTCTTCGTATAAACGTCGGTTCTGCCGCCCGCCGTGCCGATGACCGCCTTGATCGCGTATGCTCCCGAGACGTCGGGGTTGATCGTAAACTTGACAGTTTCGTTCGCGGCGAGAAGTCTCGTTTCGAGATAGCCGTCGCCCGCCGCGAGATGTGTGCCGCCCGAAAGGGGGCTATCGGTCACAGCGAAATCGTATCGTGCGTCGTAAAGTGTAACGGGAATGTTTTCGTTGCCGTCACTCGCCGTGCCCGTCACAATCGCATCCTTTGCAATATAGCCGTCAACCGTGGGAAGCGTGTACTCGTACTCGTCGCCCGCAAGCACCGACACCGAGCCGAGCGAGATACCGTCGATCGTGTTACCGTTCGTGTCAACGGGGATGAAGCTGATCGTCACCTTGTTTTCAAAATAGGTGACGGTTACCTCGCGGTTAGCGGTCGCCGTGCCGCTGACAACGGCGATGCTCGGCTTATAGCCGGAAATCGTGGGAGACTCGATCGCATAGGCGGTACCCTTTTCGTATTCGGTAACGACCGAATCCTTTACCGCCGTGCCGTCCGTATAGACATAATGCACGGTCAGCGTATAGGTGGGAAGTGTGTATACGACGGTCTCGGCAACATCTGCGGTTGCCACGCCCGAAACCACCGCCCGCGACGGCTCGCCGTCGGCATACACAGGCGAGGTGTAGGAGTAGGGGTAACCCGTAAAGGCATATTCGGTGATGCTGTCAAAGAGCGTGTCGCCCGCCTTGTTTTCGTAATCCACGGTGATCTTATGGTCACCGATCTTCGTAAGAGACAGCATATGGTAAGCGATCCAGCCGCCGCTCGTGTGTGCAAGCTCAACAGTCGCCGTGCCCGCATCAAACCAGAGAATGCCCGATGCGCCGTTTACGGCAGAGGTGGAGCTGCCGCCAACGCTGACGTTCTGATCCGTACCCGTGGGGTTAACGAGGAAGGATTCACCCGTCGCAACGTTCTTGACGTAGCCGCGTCCCGACGAGCTGTAGAGCGCGTTAACGTAATAGTAGCCTGCCGTGGGGATATTCAGCGTGAAGCGTCCGTAGGTCGGCGTCGCCTGTGTGCCTTTGCGCAGGAAGAGACGGCTCGCACCGCCCTCGGTATAGTTCTTCTCTGCCGCGCCGTCTGCCGTCGTGTGGAGAACAAGGCTTTCGCCGTTTGCGCCCGAAAGGTCGTCGCGGAGGGTTGCGCGCATCGAATAGAGTGCCATATTGTAGTAGGTGCCGTTAGCCGTATCGGTATAAAGCGTCAGAACGTTTGCGCCCTTCTTCAGGTAGATCGCCGCAGCTGTCGTGTCTATGTAGCCCTTTGCAGCAATGTCGGAGGTCACGGCGTAATCTGCAGAAGTGTAGGTGCCGCTCAGGGTGCTGCCGCTACCGTTGAAGCGCGCCTCGGAAACAAACCCGTAGGCGTCAGACGTATTATTGATATAAAGGTAATTTACGCGTCCGCCGAGCGAATTGTAAATAAAATTGATATCGTAGAAGCCTGCGATCTCGGCGTTGACCGTGACGGTCGCCTTATTTGCCGAGCCGATCGGGAGATAGACCGACTGCGTACCGTCGGTCGCCGTCACGACAGACGCCGATCCGGAAGTGCTCATGTCCTTGCCGTAGACCTCGTATGTCGTCGCCCTTGCGTAGTAGACGTTATGCACAACGTCACCCTCGACGATGCCGTAGACCTCGTCATGCGTCTTATAGATATAGCCGTCAATGTCGGGGACAGCCACCTTGTACGATGCATACATTTCGTACTCGGTGACGCTTGCATCCTTGATCGCCTCGCCCGTCGCGGCGTCAAGATAATTGACGGTCACGGTGGGAAGCTTATCGGTCGGCGAGAAGAAGAAGCCCTGATGGAGAGAATAGTTTGCATTCTTGTTTACGGTAAAGCGCAACGTGTAGCTTCCCTCCGCAAGATACACCTCTCCTGCCGATGCGTAGGTAATTGCACGTGAATGCGTGCCTACAGTCAAAGAGTCGGAAATCTTATAAGAATGGATCACTTCGCCGTTCGCGTCGAAGATCTCATAAAGACCGCCGCTGCCGCCGTGTGCAAGGAAGGGCTCGTAAATGCCGCTGTTTTTGATCGTAAAGTTATACCAGATGCGGTCTGCGATCGTGGGATAAGACGAGCTTCCGCGCAACATAAAGCCCGAAACGCCCTGCTTTGCGAGAGACATGCCCGTATTGGTTTCAGGATACGTTGCACCGTCCGTCAAATGTACCCTATCGTAGCCGTCGGCATAAAGGGTGGTTCCGTTATAGACCGTCAGCTTGACCGCATCCACGTCAAGCTCGTTTATGAGCGTGAACGAAAGCGATGATAGCCCGAAATAAGAAGCGCGGTAATTCGATGCACTCGCTGCAGATGAGAGCCAAAGCGAGACCACGTTCGTTCCTTCCTTTAAGTAGATCTGTCCGAGGTTAGCGTGGGTCTCCTCAAGCGACGGGATCACGCGGAAGTTTTCCTTCACCGTATATAGATTCGCCCACGTGTCGCCGAGCGCCGTACTGTAATTCGTACGGCGAGTCGAATTGGCAGCGATACGCGTACCGTTCGTGAAGTAGCCGAAGCCCGTTTTCGCAGTGCTGGGGAGCGACGCATTTCTCCACATGATATAATGCATCTGCGAGCCGAGCGTATTGCCCGTCATTCCCACCTGATAGAAGCCCTCGCGCGCCGTTTTGACCGTCAGCGAAAGATAGTTGCCGCCGTTCGGCGTATCGTAGGAGCTGTTCGTCGTCAGAACAACGGTCGCGTCCGTCGTGTCGGTTGCTTCGTAATAGGTGACGGTTCCCTTGGGAACACTGCCATCGGCATCAGCCGTTGCAAAATCGGCGGCGGTGAAGCTGAACTCGGTATCCATCGCCATTGCGATGTTTTCCTTCAGGATCACGTTTTTCGCGTAGATCTTCTCGCCGCTCACCTCGTCAACGTAGTCGTTGCGGAAATGCATGGACACCTCGTAAAGCGAGGTCGCCGCGCCGTAGATCGCCGTTTCCTTACCGAAGGTATCGCCCGATGCGTCGGCGTAAAGGATGTATGTACTGTCGCCTACCGTGACGGCAAGAAAGGCGCGATAGACCATTTCAACGTCACGGACGTAGGTCGTCGTGTAGGTCGCTTCGCCGTAGGTCGTGGTATACGCAAAAACACGCGTTCCGTCGGGATTACGCTTTACGTATTTTTCGGTGGCAAAGGCTGCTCCCGTCGAATCGTAAACGACGACCGCCTTAGCGTTATTATTCGTCGCAACAAAGCCCTCGGTTGCATCGGCGGCAACCGTGAGGCCTTCTGTCGTGTTGACGGGCGATCCCTTGATTTTGCCGACACCCATGATCGCGCCGTAGGAAATGCGCGTAGCGTCCATCGCGTCGAGAATGTTGTGATCGACGGTATAGATGGAGCGGATGCCCGCGCCGAGCTGTACGCGCGCCGCGAGACCGTTGTAGGTCATCGCCGAAGCCGCCGCGCAAAGTGCGTCGAAGGTCGTCTGATCGGTAATGCCGTAGCGCGTTACCGCCTCGTTCAGCATCGCAAGCTGATTTTCGGTGAGGCTCTCCGACGCCGAGGTGTCGAGCGAGGGGGTGTCAGAGGGCTTCTCTGTGGTATAGACCTGCGTTTTTCCCTCGCCCGCATAAGAATAGGTAAGCGTAGCGTAAGGCGCGGCGGTCAGATCCGTCGTTCCATTATTCGCATCGTAGCCCGAGAATACGATATGCTCGTTATCCTTTTGGGTCGTGTAGGTGTAGAGAGTCATCCCGTTTACCGTCTGTATTGAAAAACCGCGAACCGTACCCGACTGCGCCTCTGCGGCAATTACGTACGAGCCCGTAAAGCGTTCCGCACCGTTCTTCGTCGTATCAAGATCGAAGTTGGCGGGGTCATATGATTTCATACCCGAGAGCAGCTCGGAAGCAGTCTTGCCTTCCCAAGCATCCGAGACGCTTGCCAGAACAAGAAGCTTTCCCGAGGACGACTTCGGAGACGGCGTATAAACCGAAACCGTAGTTCCCGCTTTCGTCACCGTGATGACGTCAGAAATGCAGAATACGTTCTGCGACACCGCCTTAAAGCCGAGGCTTGCGGTAGCAACCTCGGTCATTGCGGCGTAATTACTTGCGCCGCTGTTGTTCTGCAAAAAGCCGCGAGACCAAGTGATCGAGACCTCGCCGGTCTGTGTCTCCTCACCCGCGGCTGCCGTCGGCAGGACGGCAACAGCAAACAGCATTGCCAGAAGAAGCAGGGTTCCGAGCACCGTTTTGATGTTGGAAAGCGCAGTTTTCATGTTGTTTTCCCCTTTTCATTTTCATATATGTCTTCGCATTTTTTGATTACCTATATTTATTATAACATGCTCACCGCATGAAAACTTTCGTTTTTTTGCGCAAAAATTATGTTTTTCTTTTCATTTTAGGGAAAATATATGGAAAGATCTGCATAAATTTATGTTTTTCTCAAAAAATCCCCCATTTCTCCTTGCATACCGATACCATGTGTGCTATAATGTTCTTGGCAAAAAAACGATGGCAAAGGAGCGGTTGTATGAGTGGTAAGTATGAAATTTACAAATTGAATCTTAACGGCTGCAGAGAAAGATCTTACACGCTATATGATTCCCCGCGCATCAACGATGGCAAGCCGCCGAGGCGCGAATATCTCACCGGCAAATGCTACTGCTCGCCCGACTATTATTTTGCTATGTCTCCCGCCCGGCACAACCTCTTCATCTTCTTTCGGAAGGGGCGCGGAACGCTCGTCTACGACGGCGTGACCTATCACCCGAAGGCAGGTGACTTCTTCCTTCTGCATAAGGGGCATAGCTGGGAGTTTTATCCCGACAAGGATAATTTGTGGGAGACCGTATGGATCAACTCCTACACTGCTCCGGTGGAGGCAGTCATTTCATACTATCATTTAGAGGACGTTGTCGCCGTCCCCCAAAAGAACTGGGATAACGAAATGGAGACGGTCTATCAGATCATCGTACATTCGAGCGAGACGGTATACGACAAACGTGAAAAGGTTACCCGTGCTTTGCTTTCTATGCTCGGTGACATATACCGTTTGGTCATCCTGCCTAAAAACAAAAGCAAGCAGGAGACAGATGCCATTATTATGAAAAACTATATCGACGAGCATGCTTGCGAGCCGCTTTCGGTTTCCGAAATCAGTCGGGTAGTCCTGCGCTCCGCCTGCAACGCCACGACTATTTTTAAGAACGCCTTCGGTTTTTCTCTGAAAAAATATATTTTGCAGGCGAAATTCAAATTGGCGGAAAGGCTTCTTCTCGAAGGGAAGCTTTCCGTCGATGAAATATCCGGTACGCTATCCTTTTGCAGTACGCAGCATTTTTCAAAAAGCTTTCGCAAAAGCTACGGTCTTTCGCCTTCGCAATTTCAAAAGAAATATCGAAAAGCGACAAAATGAAGAAAAACGGTCAATGCTTCGGCGCATTGACCGTTTTTCTTCATTTTGGTTTTATTCTTTCTTGGTTTCATTCGAAGCACAGATCAATCCGCCACAGCCGCCTCATCGCAGATAATGACGGCGTTCGGGTGCATCTGCAGGACCGATGCGGGGCACGCGGTCGAGATTCTTCCCGAAAGAAGCTCCTTGATCGCCGCCTTCTTTTTGGCACCCGTTGCGATCAGAAGCACCTTCTTTGCGCGCATGATAACGCCCATACCCACCGT
>JAZLAP010000120.1:0-6834 GCA_045613265.1 Eubacteriales bacterium
TATTTCCGTGGTGATAGCGCATCAGGACGCTCTCCACGCACTCCGAATCAAAAAGACGAAACAAATATTTCACCGTACCGTCGATACGGCTCACATGCTTCTCCTCGACCGTCGGCAAACGAAAGACAGAAGTCTCCGAAAGCTTTTCCTTGAGCAGCTTCGGAATATTCCCGATCATTTGCGGAGACTCGCCGCGATGAAGCCGCGGAAAGATCTGCTGCGCACGAAACCTTGCCTCGCCAAGCGACAAAAGATACGAGCAAAGCTCGTCATAGGTCAACGAAAGTATATCGATCCTTCCCTGTGCATCGGTATACGGAAGGACGGAAAACGTGTCATTCATAAGGAAGCCTTTCTGATACGCGCCATATAAAAGCCGTCCGTACCGTGAATATGCGGCAAAAGCGTCAGCTCCCCCGCAGTCGATATCCCACCCACGGCAAACGGCTCAAGCGAAAGCTCGCGGTGAGCGGAAAGAAGCGCGCGCACGCGCTCCCCGTTTTCTGCCGGATTCAACGTGCAGGTCGAATACAGGATCACGCCGCCCGGGCGCACGGCAGACACTGCCGCCTCTGCGATCTCGCCCTGCAAGGGCAAAAGCTCCCGAAACCGCGCAAAAATATCAACGTATCGCAGATCGGGCTTTTTCCCGAACACGCCCAGCCCCGAGCAAGGAACGTCACAGATCACAACGTCATATGCTTCCCTATCCTCGGCTCTCGGCTCGCGTGCATCACGCGCTTCGGTACGTACCGACGAAAGCGATAGCCGCCTTGCCGTATCCTCAATCAAAGAAAGCTTGCTTTTATGCAGATCGCAGGCAAGGATCTCGCTACGGTCATCGGCACAAAGTGCCGCATACATGCTTTTTCCGCCGGGCGCAGCACACAGGTCAAGAATTCGCATCCCCGCCGTTGCGGAAAAAGCTTCTCCGGCGATCTGTGACGCCTCATCCTGCACGTAGAACAATCCGTCCGCATAACCGTACAGATCACGCACAGGATAGCTGCCCGTGATACGCACACCGTACGGCGCATAAGCAGTCGGCTCGGCGCTTATGCCCATTGCCGAAAGCTTCTCTATGTAGGCATCCCGCGTTATTTTTCTGCCGTTGACACGTAAGGTCAGCCGCTTTTCCGCATTAAAGGCGGAAAAAAGCCGCTCGGTCTCGGTCTCTCCGTAAAGCGAAATAAAAAAGCGAACGGTCGGAAGCGGAAAGGAATACGCAACCGAAAGATAGCGCGAAGGATTTTTTTCGCGCGGCGGAAGCGGCATTGCTTCACGCGAAGCGCGACGGAGCACAGCATTCAAAAGCGCCGCCTCCCCGCGATGTGCGGCAAGCGCCACCGTCTCCGAAACGGCAGCAAAGGCAGGGATCTTGTCCATAAAATACAGCTGATAAAGCCCAAGCCGTAGCAATGCCCGCGTGTGCGGTGCAAGCATCTCCGCCGATTTTTTCGTCAAAAAAGCGATCGCATAATCGAGCGAAAGCCGCCGCTCGGTCACTCCGTAGAGCAATGCCGTCGCAAGCGATCTGTCGGTCGCCGTCATCGACTGCGGCAGGCTTTCACCCATCAGATTCACGTAGGTGTCATCCGCTTCCTGGCGTAAAAGCAAGGAAACGGCAGCTTTACGCGGACTCATCTGCGGCGCCGCGCGATCGCAATATATCGCAAAAGATAGACGAGCGACATTGCCATCGCGGCAACGTAGGTCATCGCAGCAGCCGTCAGAACCTTGCGCGCCCCCTTCTCATCCTCGCGGCTGAAATAGCCCGAATCGCCGATCGCCGCCATTGCGCGACGGCTGGCATCAAATTCACAGGGAAGTGTCACGAGCTGAAACACGAGCGATACCGCAAATGCAACAATACCAAGCCAGATAAAGCCCGTAAGTCCGAGAAGAAAGCCGATGATCAGAAGCGGTGTCGCCATCCTCGAGGCAACGCTCGTCACCGGGATCACCACGCTCCGCACGCGCACGGGAAAATACTCCTTTGCATATTGCACCGCATGCCCCGCCTCGTGTGCCGCAACACCTGCCGCGGCGGCAGAGGTCGAGCCGTAGACCGCATCCGAAAGACGGATGGTGTGTGTGCGCGGATCGTAATGATCACTGAGATGTCCGCCGTGTGCAGGCTCGATCCGCACGCCCCGTACGCCGTTCAGACGCAATACCGTCTCGGCGACCTCGGCGCCCGTCATTCCCGAGGTGGTGCGAAGCTTACTGTATTTGTTAAACGTAGTCTGCACGCTGATCTGCGCCCAGAAGGTAAAGATCACGACGGCGATCATGAGGATCACGCCGAACATCGTCTCTGTCAAAAGATAAAGGTAATCAACTTCAGGCATTCTGCATTTCTCCTTTTAAAAAAGCTTGTCTTTTTCGCCGAGCTTTCTGCCGCGTACCAAATCGCCCGCCGACATCCTGCCCTTCCCCTCGGGCACCAAAAGGCGAAGCGAAAGCGCCCCCTCGCCGCACGCAACGACGATCTCTCCGTCTCCCTTTCCCGAAACCGAAATAACTTCGCCCGGCTCGCCCTCTCCGGCGACGGGAATAGCAGTGCAGACCTTCAGCAGTCTGCCATCGGGGGTATGCGTGAGGGCAAGCGGAAACGGATACAGTCCGCGGATCTGTGCGGAAAGCGCAGTAGCCGAACGCGAAAAGTCAAGAAAGCAATCGCTTTTTTCAATCTTGTCGGCGTAGCTCACGCCGCTTTCGTCCTGCTTCTTCGGTACGACAGCTCCGTCACGCAAGGCATGCAAGGTCTTGCAAAGCAACGGCCCGCCCAGTGCGGCGCTTTTGTCGTGTACCGTTTCGAACGTATCGGTATCTTCGATCGAAAAGCGCTCGGTGAACAGAATGTCGCCCGTGTCAAGTCCTTCATCCATCAGCATCGTCGTCACACCCGTCTCGCGTTCGCCGTTCATTACCGCACGCTGCATCGGTGCCGCGCCGCGATAAGCGGGCAACAGCGAAACGTGAAGATTGACACATCCGTACCTCGGATAAGAAAGAACCGACGGCGGCAGGATTTTGCCGTACGCCACGACAACGATCACGTCGGGATCGATGGCAGAAAGATCGGCGAGAAACGCCTCGTCACGAAGCGTTTTCGGCTGATACACGGGAATCCCACGCGACAATGCCAGTTGCTTTACGGGCGGCGGTGTCAGCATGCCGCCCCGTCCCTTCGGCTTATCCTCGCGCGTTACGACCGCAACGACGTTCTCGCCCACCGATAGCATATACTCCATACAGGTCGCCGCGATCTCGGGCGTCCCCATAAACAAAATGCGCATATTAATTTCTCTCCTCGTCGGAAACGTCACGGATCACAACGTCGGTAAACAGCTTGCCGTCAAGATGATCGGTCTCGTGACAGATCGCCCGCGCAAGAAGCCCCTCGCCGCGAAGCTCGGTGTCCTTTCCGTTTTCGTCCGTGTAGCGCACGATCACACTCGACGGACGGCGTGTAACTCCCCATTTTCCGGGCAGCGAAAGACAGCCCTCAGTCTCCTCCTGTCGCCCCGCCTTTGCCACGATACGCGGATTGATGAGGGTATATACCTTCCCTTCCTCGACCTCAATGACAACAAGGCGGCGCAATATGCCCACCTGCACGGCGGCAAGTCCGCAGCCGTTTGCATCACGCATGGTCTCGATCATATCCGCAATCAGCGTTTTGATACGCGGCGTGATCTCCTCGACGGGTCTGCTCGTTTTACGCAGGATCGGATCGTCTTCTTTTCTGATGTTGAGAATTGCCATAGTACTCCTTTTCGGACGGCGCATCCGTCCATATCATAACCGTAATAGTATCATTCTATGTGTTAAACGTAGGATGGGTTCAGATCGACCGAGATCCCCGTTTTACCGCCGTCGCGTGCGTAAGAGACCAGAAGCTCGGAAAGAAACGCCCGCGTCTCTCTCGAAAGACGGCATTTCAAGACCATGCGGAGACGGAATTTTCCGCCCACCTTATAGGTCTCCGCCTCGAACGGGCCAAACGCCAGAAGCGGCATGTCGGGGCGTGCCTTTGCCAAGCGTTCCACACGCTTTGCAAGTGCCGTCCCTTCCTTCAACAGCCGTTGCTCGTCGGCGTCCGAGAGCGTAATCTGCGCAAGATCGCAAAAGGGTGGAAAGGTCAGACTCTTCCGTAGCGCGATCTCCTGCTTATAAAAGCTGACGTAGTCCTGCTTTGCCGCAAGACGGATCACGGGGTGTTGGGGCTGATAGGTCTGCACCACCGCCACGCCCTGCGTATCACGCCGTCCCGCGCGCCCCACGACCTGCGTTAACAGGGAAAAGGTACGCTCCGATGCACGAAAATCATTCACGTGCAAGGACGTATCGGCAAGCAAAACTCCCGATAGCGTCACACGCGGAAAATCGTGCCCCTTCGTTACCATCTGCGTCCCCAGCAGAATGTCGCCGTCCCCCTCACGGAAGCGTGACAATATCCGCTCGTATGCATCGCGCGTATTGACGGTATCGGCATCCATGCGAAGCACGCGAACGTGCGGCAAAAGAGTCGTAAGCTCGCTTTCCGCCTTCTCCGTACCGCATCCGAGATAGGATAGCTGCCGCGATTTGCAGGACGGACATTCACGCGGCACGAAGCTCTTGTGACCGCAATAATGGCAAAGCAAGTAGCCGCCGTTTGCAATGTGGTAGGTCAAAGATACCGAGCAGTGCGGACACAGAATAGGCTCGCCGCATGCGTGGCAGGACACAGATCCGTTGTAGCCGCGTCGGTTCAGAAACAGAACCGCCTGCTCGTCGTTTTCCTTCGCCGTCCCAAGTGCAGTAAGCAATCGCTCCGAGATCGCACTGCGATTGCCGCGCCGAAGCTCCTCACGCATGTCCACGATCACCGTTTCAGGCAAACGCGCACCGCCAAACCGCTCTGTAAGACTGACTAAGGTATAGATCCCCTTTTCCGCCTTGTAATAGCTTTCAATTGACGGCGTTGCGGAAGCCAGCAGCATAAGAGCCCCATGCTTTCCGGCACGAAAAGCGGCAACGTCCCTTGCATGGTATTTCGGATTCTGATCCGATTTGTAGGTATGCTCATGCTCCTCGTCGATGAGGATCAGACCAATGTTGTCGATCGGCGCAAAGATCGCCGACCGCGTGCCGATCACGAGATCGACCTCGCCGTCGCGGATCCGCCGCCACGCATCGAAGCGCTCGCCCACACCGAGCGAGGAGTGCATCACCGCCACGCGTTCGCCGTAGCGACGGCAGAACAGTAGCACCGTCTGCGGCGTCAGGGCAATCTCGGGAATCAGCATGATCGCTGTTTTTCCGCGCGTGAGCGTGTCGTCGATCAGCTTCATCATCACCTTGGTTTTACCCGAGCCGGTCACACCGTACAGAAGCGCACCCGCCGCAGTCTCCCGATCAAGAAGCCCGCGCAGGCTTTCGTACGCCACGCCCTGTGCGCGCGATAAACGGATCTCACCCTTGTCCGGCTTTTCCGCATAGGATGCGTAAGGATTGCGTGTCCACTCGACCTCGCGCACCGAAACCAAGCCCTTTGCAACGAGCGTGCGAAGCTGCGCGGGTGTCGCGTTGATGTCCGAAAGCAGCGTTTCGGCATCGCTTTCGCCAATTGAAAGAAGGCGCGCCAGGATCGCGCGTTGCCCGAACGAACGCGAGAACGGCTTTTTTTCAAACAGAAGCGCGTGCGCCCCGTCGGGCATCGTAAGCGAATAATATTTCTTTTTGCGTATATTTTCGGGCGGAAGCGGCGTTGCCTCGCTCGTCAGAAGTCCGCTCGCCGTATACCGACGCACCTTTTTCATGCCGTCTTTCCCGAAGCAGTCAAGGATCTCCTCGTCGCTCCAGCCGTCACGGCGGCAAAAAACATCAAAAAAGTCTCGGTCTTCCCCGGGCGCACCCGCAAGCCGAAAAACCTCGGACACTCCCGAAAACACACAGGACGGCATCATCGCGTGTACGCACTCGCCAACGCTTGAAAGCGTATGCTCCGCAAGAAACTCGGCAAGCTGTACGCTCTCCTCGGACAACGCGTAACGCGATGGCAAAACCGCCATCACGCTTTTCAGCCGCACAGCCTCCGTCGTATCGCGCAGCTCTGTTACGAGCGCATAACTGCGCTTATTCCCTCCCCCGAAGGGAACGATCACCAAGCTACCGCGCGCGACCGCATGCGAAAACGACGACGGTATTTTGTAATCGTAAAGGCGGTCTACCGCATACGGTGCCGCGATTAAGCGCACGCCTGCATATAATGCCAAAAAGACCGCCTCCCTTTTGCTGAAATCAGTAAATTACAATCAAAATCAATTGAAATACAAGAATCAAAAGAAAGCCGCTGCTGTCACTTATGCCTCAGCCGTTTCCTCAATCTTCTCGGTCTCCTCTTCGGAAGAAACGCCGTCCGAGGTCTTCTCGATCTCGTATTCGCCGCTCATCAGACGCGAGATCGCAACCTTGACGGGCTTTTGGTCCTTATATTCGGGGCCAAGAAGATTGATCAGGGATTTGTCGGTCTCGTGGTTGTTGATCATACGCTCGGCACGCTCGCGTACCTCGAGGTATTCACCCGTTGCCAGACGGGCACCCTTGGCAACCGCAACGACGACCTCGTAGCGGTTCAGCTCCTTTCCGTTTGCGATCTCTGCAGCAGAAGGCTTGTTCATCATAATGATTTTCTCCTTTGTATGTGAAACGTTTTATTTTTATTTTTTTAATTGCAGATCAATGTCTTTTTAATTGCTAATTGCAGATCAATGTCGTGGGGCCGTCACGCGTGATAGCCCTTCGGCAGGACGCGGTCACTCGCCGTCGTCGGCTTCGTCATCG
>JAZLAP010000121.1:0-4050 GCA_045613265.1 Eubacteriales bacterium
TCGTCATCCTTCTCGGCGGCCGCACGGGACGTGACGGCTGCGGCGGTGCAACCGGCTCCTCGAAAAAGCACACGCTTTCCTCGCTTGAGACCTGCGGTGCCGAGGTACAGAAGGGCAACGCCCCCGAGGAGCGCAAGCTCCAGAGGCTTTTCCGCAACGGCGATGCCTGCCGCATGATCAAGCGTTGTAATGACTTCGGTGCCGGTGGCGTTTCGGTTGCGATCGGCGAGCCTGCCGACGGTCTTGTCATTGATCTTAACGCCGTACCGAAAAAATATGACGGTCTTGACGGAACCGAGCTTGCCATTTCCGAATCGCAGGAGCGCATGGCTGTGGTCGTGGAGGCGAAGGACGTTGATGCCTTCCTCGCGCTCGCCGCTTCCGAAAACCTCGAGGCGACCGTGGTCGCGCACGTGACCGAGGAGCCGCGTCTCCGTATGCATTGGAACGGCAAGACCATCGTGGATATTTCGCGCGAATTCTTGAATTCCAACGGCGCGGAGAAGCATATTGCCGTTGCTCCCGCCGGGATAGAGAGCTACGAAAAGGCGCCCGTTTCCGACTTCGAAAGCGGCTATACCGCTCTGCTCGGTGACCACAACGTCTGCTCTAAGCGCGGACTTTCCGAGCGCTTTGACTCGACGATCGGCGCCGGAACTGTCACGATGCCCTTTGGCGGTAAATATCAGAAAACGCCGATCCAGGCAATGGTACAGAAGATTTCGGTAGAGCAAAAGCACACCGATGCCTGCTCTTATATGGCATGGGGCTATAACCCCTATATCACCGAAAAAAGCCCTTACCACGGCGCATATCTTGCCGTCGTGGAGAGCGTTGCAAAGCTCGTTGCCGCAGGGGCGTCCTTCGAGGACGTGTATCTGTCCTTCCAGGAGTACTTTGAAAAGCCCGGCCGCGACGAAAAGCGTTGGGGTAAGCCGCTCGCCGCTCTTCTCGGTGCCTTCTCGGCACAGATGGATCTCGGTATTGGCTCGATCGGCGGCAAGGACTCAATGGGCGGTAGCTTTGAAAGCCTTGGTGTTCCGCCGACGCTTGTTTCCTTTGCCGTTACGACGGGCAAGACCGACGAGGTCATTACCCCCGAATGCAAGCAGGCCGGACATACCGTTATCATGCTTTCTCCTGCCTATGACAAAAACGGACTTCCCACGCCGGATTCGCTGATCGCACTCTTTGACCGCGTGACGGATTTGATGCGTGAGGGACGCGTATTCGCCGCCTATACGCCTACTTACGGCGGCGTTGCCGAGGCCATCTACAAAATGACGGTTGGCAACGGCTTCGGCTTTATTTACGATGATGGACTTTCGCTTTCGGATATCTTCGGTTACGCCTACGGCAGCTTCCTTCTCGAAGTGGAAGGAAACGTCGATGGCGCAAAGGTGATTGGTGCGATCGCGACCAACGGTAAGATCTCTTACCGCGCAACGCAGCTGCCGTTAACCAAGCTGGACGCGATCTACGAGGGCCGCCTTGAGGATGTGTATCCGGTTCGCGAAAACGGAGGCGACCAGATCGAGAACTTCTCGTTTGATGCAAAAACGCGCGTTGCGCCCGCCGTCAAGGTGGCACGTCCTAAGGTTCTGATCCCCGTATTCCCCGGCACGAACTGTGAGTTTGATTCGGCAAAGGTCATGCGCGATGCAGGTGCGGATGCCGAGATCTTCGTTATCAACAATTTGACGCAGGATGGCATTTCCCGTAGCGTGGAACGCTTCGCGGAATCGCTCAAGACCTCGCAGATGGTCTTCGTTCCCGGCGGATTTTCGGGTGGCGACGAGCCGGACGGCTCGGGCAAGTTCATCATGGCGTTCTTCCGCAATGCCGCCGTCAAGGAGGGCGTGCATGCGCTTCTTAACGACCGTGACGGCCTGATGTGCGGTATCTGCAACGGCTTCCAGGCGCTTGTGAAGCTCGGTCTCGTGCCCTACGGAAGGATCATCGACAGCGATGAAAACAGCCCGACTCTGACCTTCAACACGATCGCGCGCCACCAGTCGAAGCTCGTCCGTATCCGTATCGCTTCAAATAAATCTCCCTGGCTTGCTCAGACGAATGTTGGCGACGTATTTACGGTTCCGATCTCGCACGGTGAGGGTCGATTCCTCGCTTCCGAGGAGATCATTCGCAGCCTTGCCGCCAACGGACAGATCGCAACGCAGTATTGTGACCTCGACGGTAACGCAACGAGCGACATCCGCTATAATCCCAATAACTCCGCCTTCGCTATTGAGGGTATCACCTCGCCTGATGGCAGAGTGTTCGGTAAGATGGGACACAGTGAACGTATCGGTAACGGTCTCTATAAGAACGTGATCGGTAATTACGATATGCAGATGTTCCGTTCTGCGGTCAATTATTTCAAAGGAGTAAAGTAAAATGGCATATTTGAGCGATATTGAAATTGCGCAGGCGACCAAGCTTCGCCATATTACCGAGATCGCACGTGTTGCCGGCGTGGACGAAGCATATCTTGAGCAGTATGGCCGCTATAAGGCGAAGGTCGACGATAAGCTTCTCACCGAAAGCACGCGCAAGAACGGCAAGCTGATCCTCGTGACGGCGATCACCCCCACGCCTGCAGGCGAGGGAAAGACCACCACCACGATCGGTCTTGCCGACGGTCTCCGTAAGATCGGTAAAAATTCGGTCGTTGCACTCCGCGAGCCCTCGCTCGGCCCCGTGTTCGGTGTCAAGGGCGGCGCGGCAGGCGGCGGTTACGCACAGGTCGTTCCGATGGAGGACATCAACCTCCACTTCACGGGTGACTTCCACGCCATCGGTGCGGCAAACAACCTTCTCGCCGCTATGCTGGATAACCACATTTATCAGGGCAACAGCCTCAATATTGATCCTCGCCGTATCACATGGCACCGTTGTGTCGATATGAACGACCGTCAGCTTCGCTTTGTGACCGACGGTCTCGGCGGTCGTGTCAACGGCGTTCCGCGTGAGGATGGTTACGATATTACCGTTGCCTCCGAGATCATGGCAGTATTCTGCCTCTCCTCCTCGATGGCGGATCTGAAGGCGCGCCTTGCGCGCATCGTCGTTGCCTACACCTACGACGATAAGCCTGTCACCGCAGGCGATCTGAAGGCGGTCGGCGCAATGGCTGCGCTCCTCCGCGATGCCATGAAGCCGAACCTTGTGCAGACGCGTGAGGGCACACCTGCCTTCGTGCATGGCGGCCCGTTTGCCAATATTGCACACGGTTGCAACTCGGTCATCGCTACCCGTATGGCAATGAAACTCGGCGATTACGCCGTCACCGAGGCAGGCTTCGGTGCCGATCTCGGTGCAGAGAAGTTCCTTGATATTAAGTGCCGTTGTGCGGGATTGAATCCCGATGCGGTCGTTGTGGTCGCAACCGTTCGCGCACTCAAGATGCACGGCGGACTTGCCAAGACCGAGCTTAACAATGAAAATTGCGAGGCGCTGGAGAAGGGAATTCCGAACCTGCTTCGCCACGTTTCCAACATCACGAACGTGTATAAGCTCCCCTGTGTCGTTGCGGTCAACCGTTTCCCGACCGATACCGACAAGGAGATCGAGCTTGTCATCGAGAAATGCCGCGCGCTCGGTGTCAACGTCGTTCTGTCTACCGTATGGGCAGACGGCGGCAACGGCGGTATGGCACTCGCCGAGGAGGTTGTCCGCCTCTGCGAAAAGCCGAATGATTTCTCGTTCAGCTACGAGCTTGATGCCACGATCGAGGAAAAGATCGCCGCGGTCGTTCGCCGCGTTTACGGCGGTGACGGCATCAACGTCACGCCTGCCGCAAAGAAGGAGATCGACCGCTTGACGGCACTCGGCTTCGATAAGCTTCCCGTTTGTATCGCCAAGACGCAGTACAGCTTCTCGGACGATCCGACGAAGCTCGGCGCACCCGAGGGCTTTACCGTCACCGTAAAGCAGGTGAAGGTTTCTGCCGGTGCGGGCTTTATCGTGGTATTGACCGGCGACATCATGACGATGCCGGGACTCCCAAAGGTTCCCGCCGCCGAGAAGATCGACGTTGACGAAAACGGT
>JAZLAP010000122.1:0-5308 GCA_045613265.1 Eubacteriales bacterium
GCCGAGCAGGAGCGACAGCTCTGCCGCCATGCCGATAAAAAAGGCACGGAACGGGAAGCGGTCGCGCATAAACGAAGATATATTTTCGGGCAGATTCGAAATCGGCAGCAAGGTAAGATCTGTAAGAGGGCGGTTTTCACGGAGCGAAAACGACGGCTTTGGCAATGCGGCGTAAAGGATGAGCAATAGCGCCGTCAAGAAGCAATAAAGACGGAGAAGGCGTGCTTTTTTCATATATTCTCCTTAAAAGCGTTAAAAGCGGAAATACAGAAAGGGGCTATGATCGCGGAAGAGAAGAAAGGAGACCGAAAGGATCAGTAAGGATATGGGAAGGACAACCGTTACGAGCGGTCGTCGCTTTGCGGCTTTTCTGTAACCCTCGATCGGGAGCTTCGTCGAAAAAAGTGTCGCCGCGAGCAGAAAGAGGAGATAGCGCATACTGTCGTACATCGTTGCAGGATCAAAGAGCGGAGCGGTAAACATCGCTCGCACATACTCTTTCAGCGTCGAAAGATCGGTAAAGAAAAAGAGCAGCCAACCAAATAAAATAACGAAGCAGGTGTATAGGTGTACGATTGGGCGCGGCAGACGGGACAGCAGATGGGAAAGTCCGCAAAATTTTTCAAGCAAGAGGAAGAAGAGCCAATAAAGTCCCCACAGAAGAAAATTCAGCGTCGGACCGTGCCAGAGTCCGGTCAGCGTCCATACCAGCGCGAGATTCAAAAGGGTGCGGAGCCGCCCTTTACGGTTGCCACCGAGCGGAATATACACATAGGAGCGAAAGAAGGCGGAGAGCGTGATGTGCCAGCGTCGCCAGAATTCGGTGGCGCTTTTTGCCGTGTAAGGGTAGTCAAAGTTTTCGGGAAAGTGAAATCCGAGCATGCGACCAATGCCGATCGCCATATCACTATAGCCAGAAAAGTCAAAATAGATCTGAAAAGCGGCGGCAGAAGCGCCTATCCATCCTAAAACGGCACTTCTGCCGATTCCGTTTTGCGCAGAAAGAAAGATCTCGCCCATGGCATCGGCTATGAGGACTTTCTTTGCGAGGCCGAACAGAAAACGCTCGATACCGTTTCCGTCCGGCGTGCGTGCCGCAAGATCCGCCGCAATATCCGTATAGCGCACAATCGGCCCCGCCACGAGCTGCGGAAACAGTGACAAATAAAGGGCGAAGGCAGTAAGGCTTTTTTCGCAGGGGATGTCTCTCCGTGCAACGTCGCATAGATACGAGATTCCTTGAAAGGTGTAAAAGGAGATTCCGACAGGCAAGAGAAGGCGAAAGGGGAAAGGTAGTCCCAAAGCCTCCGTGAAGGTTGCAAGGTATTTGTATAAGAAAAGGTTGGCGATCGGCGGAATGATCGCCAGGATCGTCCATATGCGCGAAGGAAAGCGCGAAAGCAAAAGTCCTGCAAGATAGCAGTAAAGGATCACCGCGAGGAAGACGAAAAAATGCGAAATGTCGGTCAGTGCGTAAAATAAAAGACTGAGGCATAAAAGAAGGTGGTTTTGAAGCTTTAGCGAGCGAAAATGGGTGCAGAGCAATGCAAGCGGTAAGAACAGAAACAGAAATTCGGGCGAAGAAAAAAGCATGCTCCTGCTCCTTTAACGGTATGATTGATGATTTTTACAAAAAATGAATAAAAACAACAAAAAATGAATAAAAACGTGCCTTGCACTTGATTTTGTCAAAAATATGCGGTATAATATTACAAAACAAGGGCATGTCAAATTTTCGTATAAAATGAATTTACGTGGGAGTTTTTATGTTACACAAAGGTCACCGCTCTCGTGTTCGCGCCAATATTATGCGCAACGGGACCGATGCGTTCGAGGTACACGAGCTTTTTGAGGCACTGTTGTTTTATGCCATTCCGTACAAGGATACCAATCCGACGGCGCATCTGCTTTGCAATGCGTTCGGCACGCCGATGAATGTTTTTCGTGCGGATACGGCAAAGCTTTGCGCGCTTTCGGGCGTTGGAGCCGCTACGGCGGATTTCTTGCATCTCTGTGCCGATCTGTTCGATGCAATGACGAGTGAGCGCGCCGTCGTGCCGATCTATAACACGGACGAGAAGGCAGGCGCGTTGTTTGTGGAAGCTTTCCGCGGTGTCACCGAGGAAAAGGTGATGATGCTTCTTTTGAACAATCGCGGTGAAAAGGTTTTCTTTGGAGAAGTGTATAACGGTAGCGTGAACGACTCAAGACTCCGCTCTGCCGTGTTGATCCGCTATGCGCTCCTTCATCACGCATCCTTTGCGTATTTAGGGCATAACCATACGACAAATCTTCTGATTCCGACGGCAAGCGACCTGACAACGTCGGGGCAGATGTGTCACAGTATGGAGGCGGCGGGCATTCCTCTTATCAACCATTTTCTGATCGCCGGTGATCGCTACGTTGCGTTGAGAAGCTATCACGCTCGATCGAATTTGTACGGCAATCAGATGGTCGCATGTGCCGACATGTGGTCGGATGCAGATGAATCGCTCTTGCCGAAGGTGGAGGAGGAAGAGAAGGGAAAAGCGATTGAAGAAGGAAAACGGCACTTGGTCTCGCTTCTTGCTTACATTGATAAGGAGAACGCCGAGGAAAAGGCTACGAGACTTTTGCGCTATTTTCCCGGAATAGCGGGCATTTTGCGCGCTACCTGCAGTGATCTTGTTGCCGTTGAGGGGATCGGTGAACGCGAGGCTGTGCTTTTGCGCGTTGTGGGAGCACTTTTGCTTCTGTCGAAGCCTACGGTGCCGAAGAAGAATGAGACGGTTACGCTTGAAAAGGCGGCGGAATATGTCCGAAACCTTTCGAGGGATAAGCTACGCGAGAACGTTTTTATCCTCTTGCTTGATAAAAAGGGCTGCTTTATTGATGCGGTCAAGATCGCAGAAGGCGTTGCTAACAGCGCCATGTTCCTCGGTCGCCAGCTTCTTGAAGCGGCACTGTACCGCCATGCCGAGCAGGTTATCATCGCACATACGCATCCCGACGGAAACCCTTATCCGTCGGAAGCCGATGTTAAAAATACCGAATCGATTCTTGCGACCTTCAATCAGGCGGCGATCGTTCTTCTGGAGCATATCGTCGTTACCGACCACGAATTTTTCCCCATTCTTCGTCATCTCAGAGAGCGCGATCTCGACATATACTATCTTTACAAGTAGTTTTCTTGCCCTTGTTCCGCGCGGTACGGTTACGTCTCTTGCATAAGGTGCGCAGTGCGGCGAGCGCATCCTTTACGCTACCCACCTCGTCGATCAGTCCGCATTCCACGGCTTCATCGCCCGAAAGGATGCTCCCCACGTCGTTGGCAAGCTCGTCGGTGCGCATCATAACATCGCGCAAAAAATCCGCAGAAACACATGAGTGCGAGACGGTGAAATCGATGATGCGCTCCTGCATGCGCCTTAAATAGTCAAAGGTTTGCGCGACTCCGATCAGCGTACCGCTCGTTCGAACGGGATGCACCGTCATCGTGGCGCTCTTTACGATAAACGAACGGTCGGCGGCAACCGCAAGCGGTACACCGATTGAATGACCGCCGCCGAGAACGACCGATACCGTCGGCTTCGTCAGCCCTGCGATCACTTCGGCAATGGCGAGCCCTGCTTCCACGTCGCCGCCGATCGTATTGATGACGATGAGGATGCCGTCGTATTCGTCGCTTTCCTCAATGGCAACCAAAAGCGGGATCAGATGCTCGTATTTGGTTGCCTTTTGCTTTTCATCGAGAATATAGTGTCCCTCTATCTGACCGATGATGCTGAGACAGTAGAAGTTTTCCTCGTGGTTGTGCGTGGGAAGACTTCCCATCTCCTTCAGCGCAGAAAGAGGGATATCCTCTTTTTTTTGCTCCATATTCTCATTTTTTTTGGTGTCACCCATGCCGTTCTCCGATTTCTGTGAAATTTTTATCAGTTTTTGCAAAAAAATTGATTTAATACATTTACAAAACGGAAAAGATGTGATACAATATATGAGTATGAAAAAACAACAAAAAGGAGAATGTCATTATGAGCCAAGTTTTGGTAGAAACCTCTGCAAGGCACCTGCATCTGACTGAAGCTGCCGTGGAAGCTCTGTTCGGTAAGGGGCACACCCTTACGAAGAAGAAGGATCTTTCCCAGCCCGGTCAGTTCGCATGCGAAGAAAAGGTCGAGGTTGTCGGCCCGAAGGGAAGCCTGAAAATGAGCGTCCTCGGTCCTACCCGCCCCGCTGATCAGGTTGAAATTTCGATGTCGGATGCCCGCACGCTCGGCGTTGTTGCTCCGATCCGTGAGAGCGGCGACACGAAGGGTGCTCCCGGCGCTCTGCTTCGCGGTCCTGCAGGTGAATATCAGATGGAGGAGGGCGTGATCGTTGCCATGCGTCATATCCATCTTACTCCCGAAAACGCCGCTGAGTTCGGCGTAAAGGACAAGGAGATTGTTAAGGTAAAGCTTAACACGGCCCGTCCGCTCGTATATGACGGCGTGGTCGTTCGCGTCAGCGAAAAGTTTGCGCCCGCTATGCATATCGATACCGACGAGTCGAACGCCGCCGCCGCACAGGGTGAGGTTTACGGCGAGATCCTGAAGTAATTAAAATTTTCAAAGGAGAATATAAGTATGAGCAAAGAATTTTCTTGTGAGTACGCAATGAGCACCGAGGTGCAGCATATGTGTACCGTCGCAAAAGGCCCCGATCACGGCCCGGCTCCTATTCCCGAGGAGGGCAAGTGGGTACAGTCGAAGCAGATCACCGATATTTCCGGTTACACGCACGGTGTGGGCTGGTGCGCACCTCAGCAGGGTGCCTGCAAGCTCTCTCTGAACGTAAAGAACGGTATCATCGAGGAGGCTCTTGTAGAGACCATCGGTTGCTCGGGTATGACGCACTCCGCTGCTATGGCAGCAGAGATCCTTCCCGGAAAGACCATCCTTGAGGCACTCAATACCGACCTCGTTTGCGATGCGATCAACACCGCTATGCGTGAGCTGTTCCTGCAGATCGTTTACGGTCGTACGCAGTCTGCCTTCTCCGAGGGCGGTCTTGTGATCGGCGCCGGCATGGAGGACCTCGGAAAGGGCGAGAGATCCATGGTCGGTACCATGTACGGCACGAAGGCAAAGGGTGTTCGTTATCTCGAAATGACCGAAGGTTACTGCACCAGAATGGCACTTGATGAAAACGATCAGGTCATCGGCTATGAGTTCGTTTCGCTCGGTAAAATGACCGATTTTATCAAGAAGGGCATGGAGCCGAACGAAGCATATGAGAAGTCCAAGGGTACATACGGCAGATTCAACGGTGCTGTGAAGTACAAGTC
>JAZLAP010000123.1:0-2052 GCA_045613265.1 Eubacteriales bacterium
TGTTTCTCTTGTAAGTGTGTCTGTCAGCGTCAACGATGGAGCCGATAAGCGGGTCGTTGATAGCGTCCCAAACCTGAACTACAACGAGAAGCAGGGAGTACCAAAGTCCCAGACCCATAACCTGAGTCCAGAATAGAGCCATTGTGCCCTTGAGAGCAAAGCTCATGTTGCAACCAAGGTCGCCGGCAGCATAGGATACGCTGTCGAGTATACCAAACTTGCGCTTGCCGCTCGCATCAAGCTTCGGCGTGTTTTGCTTTTTCATTTTGAAAAATCCTTTTTCTGATTTTTTGGAGATCGCCGCTACGTTTTTTCGACGGCAAAATCCTTTATTTTAAGTATAAAGGATTTTCAAAAACTTCGGGAGTGTTTTTTTCATCTGTTTTTGTACTTTTTTCATCATATCGCATTTTTTATGTTGTAATTGCTTAAAAATTATGCTATAATAATACTGCATATTTGGATTATTTGTTCATATCCACTCTTCTCCGCGATCCAAAATGATCTATGAAAGAGGCATCAAGATGTTCAATTCAAGTGAATTACGGTTTCTGCGCGAGGCTTTCGAAAAATGTAGGGTACAAGTCTCTCTCCACAAGCTCGACGAGCCGATATCCGTTGTCGCAAACGAGCAGTTCCGCTCGATAATATCGGTTCCGCAGACAAGCACGACTACGATTGCGGAATTCATCGGCGATCTTCAGGAACAAACACTTTATAAGACCACCAACCGCTTTGCTCTTTGCTACAACTACCTTTCGCTGACCGTTGACGGAGAACCCGCGATTCTGCTCATCGGACCTTATCTCTCCGCGCCGCTCTCTTCGTCGGACATACTCGAGATTGCCGAAAAAAACGGCATACAAGTCGGATCGCTCAAATACGCCCAAGAATTCTACGCGGGCATACCCGTCATAGCTCCCGACGATCATATTTTCATTTTCCTTACCACCTTCTGCGAGCATCTTTGGGACACAGGTGCCTTTGCTCTCGTTGACCTTGCCGAGGATTACGATTCACAACTGATACCCGTCATCAATGAAAACGACAGACAGGATGACTTTGATTCCCTGCTTATAAGTATGAAGCTGATGGAAAAGCGATACGGCTTCGAAAATGAACTAATGGAGGCAGTTGCGCAAGGACAGATACACAAGGAAACGCAGCTTTTTTCCGCTTTTTCGGAGCACCATTTTGAAAAGCGCGTGTCCGATCCTCTGCGAAATGCGAAGAATTACTCGATCATTATGAACACCCTTCTGCGAAAAGCGGCGGAAAAGGGCGGGGTGCATCCGATGTACCTTGACAGCCTATCATCCTCTTTTGCGGTGAGAATCGAAGCTCTCACTTCGCACACCGATCATTTTGAGTTTATGCTTGAAATGTTCCGCGCCTATTGCAGACTCGTCCGCAAGCATACAATGCAGGGGTTTTCACCGATAGTGCGCAAGGCAGTCCTTATGATAGATGCCGACCTTTCGGCAAACCTCTCGCTTGCCACTCTTGCCGAGGCGCAAAACGTCAGCTCGGGGTATCTTGCGACGATCTTCAAAAAGGAAACCGATAAGACGGTTTCGGAATACATCCGAGAAAAGCGCGTAAAGCAGGCAAAGCATCTGCTTTCGACAACGAATCTGCAAGTTCAGACCATCGCGCTCCATTGCGGAATTATGGACGTTCAATATTTCACCAAGCTATTCAAAAAAGAAACGGGCAAGACCCCGAAGGAATACCGCGAATACACCAAAAACAATCAAAACTTATAGGAGGATGCAAAGTGACTCGATTTTTAACCGAAGACTTTCTTCTAACGACCGAAACGGCGAAAACACTCTATCATAAATACGCCTCCGATGCGCCGATCATCGACTACCATTGCCACGTATCTCCGAAGGAGATCTACGAGGACAAACGTTTTTCCAACATCACAGAGATCTGGCTCGGCGGCGACCATTACAAGTGGCGCTTGATGCGCTCGAACGGCGTTGACGAATACTACATCACGGGCGACGCACCCGCTTACGAAAAGTTTCTCAAATTTGCCGAGGCTCT
>JAZLAP010000124.1:0-2277 GCA_045613265.1 Eubacteriales bacterium
GCACCCGTCTTTGCAGAGGGATTTTCCTATGCCGCAGCAAAGAAAATCGCAGACGCGGCATGTAAGGATCTCATTGAAAAAAGAATCGAACGTTTCGGCATCGTATGCACGAAATATCACTCGCTGATGTCGCAGGAGGCATACGTAAAGTGGCTGCTTCCTTTGCAGATTGAAAAGGATACGGAGCATAACGAAAGCCACGCCTCGGAAAGTGCTGTTTTCGAGCCTGACGCAATCACGGTTCTGAACGCCGCAATTCCCGCATACGTAGCAGGCATGATCCTGTCCTCGGTAAAGGAAAGTTTTGCGAGCGAGGTGGCGGCGCGCCGTGTTGCCATGGACAGCGCAGGCAAGAACGCACAGGAAATGATCGATCGACTCGGACTTGAATACAACCGCGCGCGCCAGAGTGCTATCACGCAGGAGATCACCGAGATCGTTGCGGGAAGCGGACTATAGTCGAAGAAAGTCGAGCACGGAAGCCTCGCACGACGGATCTCGTATTTTCTGTCAGATACCGTCTGCAAAGGTTTTACCGCGAAAGGAGAAAAACATGTCAAACACAGAAAAAGGACGCGTCTCGCAGGTCATGGGGCCTGTCGTTGACGTATACTTTGAAGAGGGGTATTTGCCCTCCATACACAACGCTCTGACTATGCAGGTCGGTGAAAGAAGGCTTACCGTTGAGGTAGCACAGCACATAGGCGACAACATTGTGCGCTGTATTGCCATGTCCTCGACCGACGGTCTCATGCGCGGCGCGCCGGTTACCGATACGGGAAAAACCATCAGTGTTCCCGTGGGTCGTGCAACGCTTGGCAGAATCTTCAACGTGCTGGGGGATGCCGTTGACAACCGTCCGTTTAACGAGAAGGTCGAGCGTTGGAATATTCACAGAGCCGCACCGAGCTTCAGCGAGCTGTCTACCTCTACCGAGATCCTTGAAACGGGTATCAAGGTCATCGACCTCATCTGCCCCTATTCCAAAGGCGGAAAGATTGGTCTTTTCGGAGGCGCGGGCGTTGGAAAGACGGTTCTCATCATGGAGCTGATCAACAATATTGCGAAGCAGCACGGCGGTCTCTCGGTATTTACGGGTGTCGGTGAGCGCACACGCGAAGGAAACGATCTGTATAACGAAATGAAGGAGTCCGGCGTTTTGTCAAACACGACGCTGGTATACGGTCAGATGAATGAACCGCCCGGAGCAAGAATGCGCGTAGCGCTTTCGGGACTGACGATGGCGGAATATTTCAGAGATGAGGAAAATCAGGACGTTCTCCTGTTTATCGACAACATCTTCCGTTTCACCCAGGCAGGCAGTGAGGTGTCGGCACTTCTCGGACGTATGCCGAGTGCCGTCGGCTATCAACCCACACTGGCAACCGAAATGGGCGACCTTCAGGAAAGGATCACCTCAACGAAAAAAGGCTCGATCACGTCCATTCAGGCGGTCTACGTTCCTGCTGACGACCTGACCGATCCTGCGCCGGCAACAACCTTTGCGCACCTTGATGCCACAACGGTGCTTTCGCGCAGTATTGCCTCTCAGGGCATTTATCCTGCCGTTGATCCCTTGGAATCTACAAGCCGCATTCTCTCCCCTGAAAACGTCGGTGAGACACACTATGCGGTGGCACGTGAGGTACAGCGTATTCTGCAGCGTTACCGCGAGCTCATGGACATCATTGCCATCATGGGCATGGATGAGCTTTCCGACGAGGACAAAATGCTCGTGCAAAGAGCAAGAAAGATCCAGAGATTTCTCTCGCAGCCCTTCGACGTTTCCGAAAAATTTACGGGTATTCCCGGCGCTTACGTTCCACTTTCCGAAACGATCCGCGGCTTCAAGGAGATCATCGAGGGAAAACACGATGATCTTCCCGAATCGGCATTTCTCTTTGTCGGCGGTATCGACGAAGCCGTAAGCAAAGCGAAAAAGGTGGCAAAATGAAAGCCTTTTCATTAAAAATAACGTCGCCTGACGGTAATTTGTTTGTCGGCGATGCTCTGAACATCAGTCTGCGCGGCACAGAAGGCGAGCTTGCCGTCATGGCAGGTCACGTCCCCTTCGTCACCTCGATTCTTCCCTGCCGCTTCAGGATCATACAGACAGATGAAACAGAGCTTTGGGGCGAGACCGACGGCGGACTGCTCACCGTTTCCTCCGCCGGCGTCCTGTTTCTTACAGGTGCTCTTTCGTGGGACACTGCCGAAAAAGTATCATTCACGCACAAAACGTAATAGAAAAGATTGTCGATTTTTGATTGCAAAAAA
>JAZLAP010000125.1:0-6037 GCA_045613265.1 Eubacteriales bacterium
GGCTCTTGATGGTGGAATCCTTTCATCCGCTCGTCGTGCGCTACTTTAAAAAGCACCGCCCCGCAACCGTGCGCGGTATTCTGTCGGCAAACTTTTTCCGCGATAAAGCGATGCGAAAGCCGGCATTTTTTCTCTGCCGTCACCTGCTTCTCAATTGCCTCTGCCGCCCCGATTTCGTGGCTTACGATATCGGTGACCGTCGCGCACTCTCGCTTCGACTCTGCCGCAAAATGGGCGCCGTCACCTTTGCCTGGACGGTAAAGAATGAAAAAGAGCGGAATGCTGCACGCGAGAGCGGCTTTGACGGCGTGATCTTTGAATCCATTGATCCGAAAGGATAATCAAAAAAGAAAAACTATGAAGCTGACACTTGTTGCAACCTGCTTGTTTGGACTTGAACGCCTGCTTGGGCGCGAGATCGAGGCGCGTGGCTACGAGCGCCTTTCAACGATTGACGGACGCATCACCTTCGCGGGCGATGCCGAGGCGGTCGCGTTGTCCAACATATTTCTCCGTTATGCCGAGCGCATTTACATTAAGGTCGGCGGCTTTCACGCCGAGAGCTTCGACGAGCTGTACGAGGGCACGAAGGCACTGCCGTTTGAGGATTTCATCGGCGTGCGCGACGCCTTCCCCGTAACGGGACACGCGATCAAAAGTCACCTGTTTTCGGTGCCGGATTGCCAGAGCATTGTGAAAAAGGCGATCGTAGACCGTCTTTCACGGCGCTACGGCGTTACCTGGTTTGAGGAGACGGGCATCCGCTACCGCATTGAATTTTTTATTCTGAAGGATGAGGTTTCCCTCATGATCGACACGTCGGGCGTTCCGCTTCACAAGCGCGGCTACCGCGTGGAGGCGAATCTTGCACCGATCCGCGAAACGCTCGCCGCCGCCATCGTCGCTCAGTCGCGCCCACGCGAGGACGTGCTTTTGTGGGATCCCTTCGTCGGATCGGGAACGATCGCCGTTGAGGCCTCGCTGATGATGCGGAATATCGCTCCCGGTAAAAACCGCGCCTTTGCCGCCGAAGCCTTCCCCTTTGTCGGGAGCCGCGTCTTCCGCGAGGCGCGTGAGGAGGCGATCGCAGGCGAAAGACCGTCGGATTTCGTTGCATGGGGCTCGGATATTGACCGTGCCTCTCTCGATATTGCCAAGGCAAACGCCGCGCGCGCAGGCGTTGCGGACACCGTTAAGCTTTTCTATGCCGACGCGCGCAGCATTCACGCCGAGGGGCGGCGGGCGACCATCGTTACGAATCCCCCCTACGGTGAGCGCATGGGTGAATTGCCGAAGATCGAGGCGTTGTACCGCGACATCGGCAGACATTTTCAGAGCCTTGCTCCCTGGCAGGTGTACGTGATCACCTCACACCCGCGCTTTGAAGCGCTGTACGGCAGGCGTGCCGACGGTGTTCTGAAGCTGTATAACGGCATGCTTCCGTGCTACCTGTACCAGTATTTTAAAAACAATATCCGCAAGGATGCGAAAAAATAATGAGAATTTTCACCGCCGCGTTTTTGCGGCGGGCAAGCCCCCGCCCTACTCTGATATAACCGTCCCTTTAACGTCCATGCGGCGTGAGACGCCGCTTTATATAGATAAAAGTGAGTTCGAGACCTTCCTCACTTAAAACAAAACTAAAGGAGAAAAAACAATGAAAACATCCCCTGTTCGTTTTATCACGAAGGCGGCGGCGATCGCCGCACTCTATGTGGCTTTGACCGCGCTTTCCGCCGCGCTTGGACTTGACAAGGGCGCGGTCCAGGTGCGCCTTGGCGAGATTTTGACCGTCCTTCCCGTGTTTACCGCCGCGGCAATCCCCGGCGTGACGGTCGGCTGTCTTTTGTCGAGCCTTCTCTTTGCCGCCGCGCCCTACGACATTCTGTTCGGCAGTCTTGCCACACTTGTTGCCGCAGTTTTGACGCATTGCCTCCGTCGCGCGCCGCGTATCGTTGCTCTCCTGCCGCCGATCCTTGCCAATACCGCCGTCATCCCCTTCGTCGTGGCTTATTGCTACGGCAGCGAGATGACGATCCCGTTCCTTGCCGTCACCGTGTGCATAGGCGAGATCCTTTCGGCAGGCGTGGGCGGCTTTTTCCTCTATAACTATTTTCGCCGTCATCCGCGACTGCTTGACCGATAACCGGACGGGCGCGAATGTCTAAGGTCTGTTTTTGCATGGAAAGCGACCTTGTAAAGTTTTGAAAATATGATACAATAGGAGAAAAGAGCATTAAAACGAAAGAGAGGGAAGGATAATGAAGATACTGAACCTCGGCTCTTCCAATATCGATTACGTTTATTCGCTCGATCGCATTGTAACGCCCGGCGAAACGCTGACCGCAGAGAAGATGGAGATCTTCCCCGGCGGCAAGGGGCTGAATCAGTCGATCGCCGTTGCCCGTGCGGGGGCGCCCGTGTATCACGCGGGTTGTGTAGGCGAGGACGGGGATATTTTGCTCGACATCCTCGCAAAAAGCGGTGTCGATACCTCGTACGTATTGCGCGTTAAAGAAAAGAACGGTCACGCGATCATACAGGTCAACGCAGAGGGAGAAAACTGCATTTTTGTTTATCCCGGCTCCAACGGGTGCGTAACGCCTGCGTATATCGACGACGTTCTTTCGGATTTTGAAAGCGGCGATATCCTGCTTTTGCAGAATGAGATCACGAGCATAGATTATGCGATCTGCGCCGCACACGCCAAGGGCATGAGGATCGTTCTGAATCCATCGCCCTTCCGCCGTGAGCTGCGCGAGATTGATCTCTCGAAGATCACCTACATTGTATTGAACGAGGTCGAGGCGTCGGAATTTTCGGGAAGCGATATCAAAGAAAAAAGCCTCGCCTTTTTCCGCGAACGCCATCCTTCGCTCCGCGTGATGCTGACGCTTGGCAAAAACGGATGCGTATATATGGATGAAAGCGGCGAGTATTACCACCCGATCTTCGATGTGCAGGCGGTGGACACCACTGCCGCAGGCGATACCTTTACCGGCTATTTCATTGCGGGACTATATCGCGGCGACAGGATCGAAACAATTCTGAAAACCGCATCCTGCGCCTCGGCGATCGCGGTGTCGCGGATGGGTGCCGCCCCTTCGATTCCGCGTATTGACGAGGTGAAGGCTGCGCTTGCATCCTTTTCGGTGAAAAGAGAAGGAAGGCGCGCAGAGGCACTTTATCGCACCGTGGAAGAGTACGTGGCGGGAAACATGCAGAACGCCTCCTTGCCGGGACTCAGTGCACTCCTCGGTTATTCGACCGTTTACACGGGCACGCTCATCACGCGGTTTCTCGGGAAAAGCTTTACCGAATATTTGCAGGAAAAACGTCTCACAGAGGCAGAGCGTCTGTTGCGGGACGATAGCCTTTCGGTCGGTGAGATTATCACCGCCGTCGGCTACGAAAACGAAAGCTACTTCCGAAAGCTGTTCAAGGAGAAATACGGGAAGAATCCTAAAGCATACCGCATGGAAAAGGAAAGAAAGGCATGATTCGATGAAGAAAAATTTTCTTCTTGGCACCGACTGGTGGACCGACTGCGACGACGCCGTGGCGATCCGTATGCTTGTCCGCGCCGCCCGTAGGGGCGAGATTGCGCTTTGCGGCATCGGGATCAACGCCGCGATGCCCTGCTCGGTTGCCTCACTCGACGGATTTTTACAGAAGGAAGGACTCTGCGGCGTGCCGATCGGCATAGACCTTGCGGCGACCGATTTCGGCGGCAATCCGCCCTATCAGGAACGGCTTGCTGCGTATGCACCGCGGTATACCGAAAACACTGAGGTGATGGATGCGGTCAGGCTTTATCGCAGTGTACTTGCCAATACCGACGAACCGATCGAGATCCTGGAGATCGGCTATTTGCAGGTGCTCGCCGGGCTGATGGAAAGCACGGGCGACGACATCTCGGAAAAAAGCGGTCTTACGCTTCTCTCGGAGAAGGTTGCACATCTGTGGATCATGGCGGGAAAATGGGATAAAGACGGCGAACGCGAGAATAATTTTTGCCGCAACGCACGCGCAAGCATTGCCGCCGAAAAGGTATGCAGGCTGTCGCCTGTTCCCATCACCTTTCTTGGCTGGGAGGTCGGATATGACGTCATCAGCGGAAGCCGCCTTCGGGAGGGAGATATACTGAAGGACGTGCTGTGCGACCACGGATCGCACAACGGTCGTTCCTCGTGGGATCCGATGCTGGTGCTGCTCGCCTTGACGGGGGATGCCGCACAGGCAGGATACGGTATCGTCGTCGGCAAAGCGACCGTCGATCCCGAGAACGGCAAAAACTATTTTTCAGAGGACAAAAACGGTACGCACGCCTACGTGGTCAAAACCCGTGAAAATGATTTCTATCGCGATGCGATCGACCGTCTCATTGATTAAAAAGCATGGGATGTAAGCTTTTGTTTACATCTCGTGCTTTTTTCGTTGAATGGCAAGAGTCAGACGAGTGCGGATGCGGGAGCGATCGGGGCAAAAAAGCCGATGCTTTTGATGAAGCGCCCTTTACGCATCGCTTGGCAGAGCAAAAACACGCATCGCTTGGCAGAGCTTGGCAGAGCAAAAATAACACTTGACGAAAGCGTGTTGATATAGTATAATATATAATTGACCTTGTGTGCACGCAAGGCGGTAACGCCGAACGCACGTCACCGTTGCAAATACGAATATTGCATAAGGAAGGATTTTATCATGCAGAATTCTATAAAAAAAGTCAGAAAAGCCATCATCCCCGCTGCCGGACTTGGTACGCGTATGCTTCCCATTTCGCACGCCGTTCCAAAGGAGATGCTTCCCATCGTCGATATGCCTGCCATTGCCTATCTCGCCGAGGAGGCGGTGAAAAGCGGCATTGAGGATATTCTCATCATCACCAACCGCGACAAGGATGCAATGGAGAATTTCTTCGACTATGCACCCGAATACGAGGAGCGACTTCTGCGTTCGGGGCGCGAAAACGAGGTCGCACGCATCCATAACATTGCCAACAGTGCAAACTTTTATTTTATTCGCCAGAAGGAGGCTCGCGGTCTCGGTCACGCGGTCGGCTGTGCGCGCCGCTTCGTCGGCGACGAGCCCTTCGCCGTTCTGTACGGTGACGACATCATCTTCTCCGAAACGCCCGTCACGAAGCAGCTGATCGACGTCTACGAGGCGTACGGTCGTTCTGTGGTTGGCGTGAAGCCTGTGCCAATGGAGCTTGTGCGCAAATACTGCTCCTTGAAGGCGGAGAAGATCGATGGCTCGTCCAACGCCTACTTTTGCGACGATATGATCGAGAAGCCGAAGCCGGGACAGGAGTTTACCAATCTTTCGATCCTCGGTCGCGTATTGCTTGAGCCTGAGATCTTCGACATTATCGATCATCTGACGCCCGGTGCGGGCGGCGAATATCAGCTCACCGATGCGATGGCGATTCTTGCCCGCGAAAAGGGCGTGACCGCTCTCGAATTTGAGGGTACGCGCTACGATCTCGGCTCGAAGCTCGGCTTTGCGATGGCGAACGTTGCAAAGGCGGTCGAGCATCCCGAAATCGGCGAGGACTTCCGGGAGTTTCTCCGTGAGTTTGTCAAAACGCTCTGATACGGCAATCGTTATACGCGCGGCGACCGAGGCGGATATTGCCTTTCTTGCCGAAGCCGAGCTTGCGGTGTTCACCGATCCCTGGAGCGACCGCGCGATTACGGCACACATGGCGGTTGCGCACAACCTTTCGTTGATTGCGCTTCTTGACGGCATCCCCGTCGGCTACCTTTTTTCTGCCGTTCTGCCGCCCGAGGGCGAGTTGTACCGCATCGCCGTTCTGCCCGCCTACCGTAAAAATGCGGTGGGGCGTGCACTGCTTACGGCATTTCACGCCGAGATGTCATCGCGCGGTGTAACACGCATCTTCCTTGAGGTACGGGCACAAAATGAGGCGGCAATCCGCCTTTACCGCAACGCGGGCTACGCAGAATGCGGCATCCGCAAGCGTTACTACCGCGATCCCGTCGAGGACGCGCTTCTGCTTTCCTGCGATCTTGAAAAT
>JAZLAP010000126.1:0-4268 GCA_045613265.1 Eubacteriales bacterium
TGCCCATTTCAACCAACACGTTGTCCAGAACCGAAAAGCCGGTACGCACACCGTCAATTTTGTTTGGGTTATCGGCAAGTGCTTCAATGCTTTGGTATACATCACCCAGAACGTCACGGATATGGCGAAATTCATGCGAAATACGTTTTTCCGCCAACGCAAATATTTTTTGCTCGGCGGAATCCACGATTTGCTCCACAGATCCTTCCGCAGTATACGCAGAATCGCTGATATCATCACACACACCGATCAAACGGCGCAAAACCGCATTATCGCGCACAATGCGCGCGTAGTCCCGAATGTTGGCGGCTGTGGAGATTGTGCCGGCCAGATTCTTTACGTATTCAACGCCGCCGGATTTATCGTATTTTCCGGTCTCGATCAGAGTGTTGACAAGCGTTACCGTATCAATATTACGGCTTTTGTTGAACATGACCGCCATCGCACCGAAGATTGCCCGATGCTCTTCCATGTAAAAATCCTCGTCGGTCACAAGCCCTGTGATATCTTCGAACGCCGCCGGTCTCAATAAAATCGAGCCGAGAAGAGCCTGCTCCGCTTCTGCAGAGAAAGGCATTTTGCGCAAAAGCTCACCATTCATTCCTTGTCGCCTCAATCGTGAACCACGACGGTGAATTTGCCAACGATATCCGTGTAAAGCTTTGCTTCTACTGTGAAAGTACCGTGAGATTTGATCAGATCGGCAAGAGAAAGCTTGCGCTTGTCGATTGAAATTCCGAATTCCTTTTCAAGCACCTCGGCAATGTCTTTCGTCGTTACAGCACCATACAAACGACCGTCGGCGCCCGCACCCGCACGGATCTTAACAACGGTTGCGGCAAGCTTTTCGGCTGTTTCGCGCGCTGCTTTCTTATCCTCCTCAATGCGATAAGCGTGTGCCTCCTCGCGCCCTTTAAGCTCGTTCTGCGCTTTGGCATCGGCAACAATGGCAAGTTTTTGCTTCAAAAGAAAATTCCTTGCGTAGCCGTCGGGGACATCGATCATCTGATCCTTCTTCCCTTTTCCTTTGACATCCTGTAATAAAATAACCTTCATAATAACCTCCGAAATGATTTACTTTTTCATGGGATCGCCATTGTCCGAAACAGACCTGTCGCCCTCTTGATTGTTATCCAAATAATTATCGATCGCGCTTTTCAGAAGCATAACGACTTCGCGCGTGTTTTCTGCCGTTACCTGCGCACCTGCGACGTCAAAATGTCCGCCGCCATGCAATTTTTCCAAAATAAGCTGGACGTTGATCCTGCCTGCGGAGCGTGCGGAAATATGCACCTTATCATCAATTTTAACGAGTGAGAAGGATGCCTCGATTCCTTTCACCTTTAAAAGCTTATCCGCCGCCTTCGCAGCAGCAACACGATAGGAAAGATCCGCATCATCTGTGCACTCCGCTATTGCCAGCACGTTGCGATAGGTATGCACATTGGTATGGAATTTTGCTTCCTTCACGACCTCCTCCATATCGGATTTGAAGAACTCGCTGGTTTCCTGAGGATTAGCACCCTCACCGCGCAAATATAAAGCGATGCCGAAGGTACGCATACCTGTATTTCTGGTGAACTGCTGTGTGTCAAGAAGAATACCGGACATGAGCATCTCTGCTTCTTCCTTCAGGAGACTCTTGCTCGAAATCGACTGTTCAAGCATCTCGGATACAAGCTCGGATGCCGACGATGCAGAGGTTTCGATATAGGTGATGGCAGGTTTAACGGTGAAGTCGGCAGTTTTGCGGTGATGGTCTATGACCGCAACGTTTTGCACGTTACGAACGATCGCAGGATATTCCACGTGATCAAAATTATTAACATCCACCACGATAAGAAGCGTGTCGGGACGAATCTTGTCCATCGCGGTAGGGCCGTCGATGAATACGTTTTTGTATTCCGGAAGCGCAGACATCCGTTCAATACAGCCTTTGATATTCGCATCCGAAAAATTAACGACGATGTTGAATTTTGCGCCGCAATGCATGCAAAACCGCGCCATACCGACCGAAGCGGCAAAGGAATCAAAATCAGCAAATCTGTGCCCCATTATCAAAACGTTATCGGAAGAACCGATCAACGCAGCGACTTCACTTGCCACCGTACGAGCGCGCACGTTTGTACGCTTGTAGACCGCCTTGGTTTTTCCTCCGTAAAATTCAGTATCGACATTACTGCGATATACCGCCTGGTCGCCTCCGCGCTGTAATGCAAGATCGAGCGCGGATTCGGCAGCGGCAGCACGGTCAGACAAGGAGCCTGCAATATCCGAAATGCCCATGGAAATGGTGATGGACATACCGTCACCAACATGAACGCTTCTGATTTCATCCAAAATCGAAAAACGATTGGCGATCAGCGCTTCAAGATGCTGTACGTCGAAAATTGCCATATATTTATTCCGGTCGTAGGATCTGAATATACCGTTCATGGAAAGAACCCAATCCTTCAGCTTCCCTTCGACCTCCGCCTCACACGTGCTGAAGCGTTCTTGCACGAATTGCAGGATCTCTTCCATGTTGTCCACCATGATGTAGGCAACGACCGCGTGCTCGTTATGAAGACGTTTTTTCAACTGCATAAGCTCAGTGCAATCTCTGAAAACAGTAAAATATTCCACTTCGTCCGAGGATAGAACCGTATGAACCTCGGCAACATAGAGACGGTCGCCAAGGACGGTCTCTTTTTCCTTAACATCTGCGGCAACCTCGGAAAGGTCTCTGGCACGAAGTCCGGAAACTTTTTCGATGGAATCGCCCACCATTACGTGAAGCGTGCCGCTTGCACGCCGAAAGGATTCGTTGCACCAGACAATACGACCGTTTTTTTTGCAAAGTGCCGCAGGAAACGAAACCTGAAATGAAGCATCCGATAGTTTTTCACTGATCAATGCATCCACTTCGGCAGGATCGGTAGCCGCAATGCGGTATGCAACAAGAAAATAAACGGCAACCAAGAGAAAAAGTCCGCCAATCAAGCAAGCGGCAAGGATGTATGGAGAAATCTCAACCCCCGAAGACAGCGCAATAAAAAGAAACGGCAGACCTGCCGCAAACGCAAGCAACGCAAAAAAACCCGTTCTGAAAAAACGCATCCTTCCTTGCTTTTTCATAAACAACACTCCTTTCACTAAGAAAGATGGAACGATCAGACGACCACTGATCCTTCGTCGGAAAACAATTTTATTATGCCGTATTGCGAAAAAGAAATATCGATACTATAGTATTATAACAGATAAATTATAATTTGTAAACCATATTTTTGATTTTTCTCTAAATTTTAGCGAAGGGTGTGCTCTTTTTTTAAAATAATCCGCATTTTCTTCACCAATTTACAAGAAAATGCTGTATTTTTCGGAATTCACATCAAAATTTTGGGTTTCCCTATTGCATAATTTAACAAACAGGTGTAAAATGTAACTGAAAAATACAGAAAGGAGCGCATATGCAAACGAAAACGCTTGACAGTCCGATATCCGTACTTAGCGGCGTAGGACCTGCCAGAGAAAAAGCCCTCGCTGCCATGGGGATTACAACCTTACGCGACATTATCTATCATTTCCCGCGTTCATATGAAAACCGCGGGGAAATCTCTCTTTTGCGGGATGCGCTTGACGGAAACAAATCCGCCTTTCTTTTAACGGTCGGCTCCGAACCGCGAAACGCTATGATCCGCCGTGGCATGACGCTTACAAAATTCAGGGCATTTGATGAAAGCGGCAGTGTTGAAATCGTTTTTTTTAACCAGCCATATCTGCGCGAACAGTTCGTTTTAGGGCAAGAATACCGTTTTTTCGGAAAACTGCAGGCTGCCAAACGTGTGTTTCAGCTTTCGTCTCCCGAATATGAAAAGCTACCCGCACACGGTTCTCTCCCACCGTTTGTTCCTGTTTATCCGCTTTCGGAAGGAATCACGCCCAAACTCTTATCCAAACTTACTGCCGAAGCACTGGATGCGGTAGTACCGACGCTCGAAGACCATCTCCCCGAATATATTCGTCGAACGCAGGGGCTTTCCACACTTTCCTATGCCTTACGAAATATCCATTGTCCTTGCGATAAGGATGCTCTTTCGCTCGCGATCAAGCGTCTCATATTCGATGAATTTCTTATGTTTTCCATGGCAATGCGTCTGTCAAAGGGAACGTCAAAGGAAGCAAACGCAACCGCCTTACGTGATACGAGCATTGAAGAGTTTACCACCTCGCTTCCTTTCGCACTGACAAATGCGCAGTCCCGGGCAATTGATGAGATCATCCGCGAT
>JAZLAP010000127.1:0-2188 GCA_045613265.1 Eubacteriales bacterium
CGTCTTGCTGCACTCAACCGAGATCTCGCGGGTAACGAGTGATGCCGATCCCTGTAACGTCAGAGAATTACTATTCGGTCGAGGTTGACCGGGAATATCTCTCCTGCTCCCAATATCAGCGTTTCCTCACGTGCGAGGCGGCTGAGATGGCATATCTCTGCCGCGGCTACAAATACCCGACGAGCGAGGCGCTCCTCGTCGGGAACTATTTCCACACCGCGCTTGAGAGCGAGGAAGCACACGAAGAATTCTGTCAGCAGAACTTTGAGGCAATCTTCAAATACAAGGTCGATAAGGCGACGGGCGATCTCATTCCGACCGGGAAGTATGCACCGTTTGTGAAAGCAGATCAGATGATCCGCGTCTGCATCGAAGATCCGACGATCGCAAAGCTGCTTCTGCGAGACGGAGAGAACGAGAAGATCATGACAGGGGAGATCTTCGGCGTGCCTTGGAAGATCGCACTTGATAAGTACGTTGAGACAAGCCGAACGATCATCGATTGGAAGACCGCCGCCGACCTCACAAAGACCGAGTACAATCCTGCTACCGGAGAGCGAGAGAGCTTTCTTGAGTCGCTTGGATATCTCATGCGCGCCGCCGTCTATACCGAGATCGAAAAGCAGTACGTCGGGAAGACCGACGACGCGACCTTCATCATCGTAGCGGTCACGAAGCAAGACCCGCCTGACAAGGGCGCCTATGCTCTAAACCACCGCGAGCGGTACGATTTTGAGCTTGAGCAGATCAAGGAGCGTCTGCCGCGTATTCTGTCGGTCAAGAGCGGTCGAGAGAAGCCTCGTAGGTGCGGTCATTGCCATTACTGCCGATCGACCAAGAAGATCACCAAGATCGAGCCCTATTACGTCCTGAACCCGAAATTCCGCGAGCTACGCGAGGAGGAATACGACGATGTCTATTTGGACACCGCAGATATGGAAGACGCACAGCCGCAAGAGGCACGATCTGAATGAGTGCCCCCATTGCGGGGCGCGTCTGCGATGGATCTACGACGGCGTTGAGTGGTTGCCGTGCGACCACAAGCCTGTCCTCTTCATAAAGCACCCGGAAGGACGTGAGACCGTCGTTTACGGGAAAAAGATCATCAAGAACGTTCTCATCTACAAAAAAGGAGATCCGCGCTTCTCGGGCATGCCGCGTCAAGGATCGGTCCAGCACTATTACACTTGCCCCGCATTGATCGCGGCGCGCAGAGAATACGCGAAAAACGAACGAAGAAAGGAATTTTGTCATGAATCTCAATAAAGCGATGCTCGGCGGACGTTTAACCGCCGATCCGGAGCTGCGGCAAACGCAGAGCGGCGTTTCGGTCTGCAGCTTCTCAATTGCAATCAACCGCCCGAAGAAGCAGGGCGCGGAGACGGCGGAGGTTGATTTCATCCGATGCACCGCCTTCCGACAGACCGCAGAGCTCATCGCGCGTGGCTTCAAGAAGGGAAACAACATCCTCGTTTGCGGAAGCATCACACAGAGCCGCTTCACAGACAGAGACGGACAGAAGCGCGAGAGCGTCAGCGTCACGGTTGACGAGGTGACCTTCATCGACCCGAAGGAGGACACGCCGAGCGAATTCAAGCCCCCGGTCGGGAAGAGCGAGAACGGCGTTTATAACCCCTACACCAAGCCCGAAGAGGCAAAGCAGACGTTTATGGACGTTCCGAACGAGGGCGGTCTGCCGTTCTAAGGGGGTGCGGATGTGCCGAACAGAATCCTTAAAGAAAGCATATGCACAAGCGATACATTAAATGGCTTGACCTCATTTGAGGAAGTTGTGTTTTACCGATTGATCGTCAACGTAGACGATTTTGGTCGCATGGATGCGCGACCTAAAATCCTTGCATCCCGCCTCTTCCCCTTAAAGGATATCCGTGCGAAGCAGGTTGAAGACGCCCTCCGTGCGCTCTCCTCGGCTGAACTGGTTGACCTCTACGAAGTAGACGGACGACCCTTCTTGCAGATGAGAACGTGGGACAGACATCAGACACCGCGTGCTAAGACGAGTAAATATCCCGCCCCGGAAGATGGCATGCAAGCAGATGCAAGCAGATGCATGCAAATGAATGCAGATGCAAGCAATTGCAAGCAGATGCAAGCAGATGCTCCCGATATTCGATATTCGATATTCGATAACGATAACGATAACGATAACGATATTACCCCCCTTACC
>JAZLAP010000128.1:0-5225 GCA_045613265.1 Eubacteriales bacterium
CGCGCGGCGTGCTGCGCGAGGCGACGGCAGAGCCGATCAAAGTTTACGGTGAGGTAAAGCCCGTTTCGATCGAAAAAACCGAAAACGGCGACTTCCTTTACGACTTCGGCATCAATTCCGCAGGGCTGCTTTCGCTTTCGGTCAACGCGACGGCGGGGCAGAAGATCGTTATTCAGCACTGCGAACGCCTGATCGACGGTAAATTCAATCAAGGAAACCTCATTTTCGGCTCACGCCGCTTTCCGTATTATCAACAGGGCTATACGCAGAGCGTGACCTACACGGCGAAGGGTGAGGGACGCGAATACTATACACCTTTCTTCTGTTACTTCGGCTTCCGTTACGCGCTCGTCACGGGCATTACCGACGAGCAGGCGACGAAGGAGCTTCTTACCTATAAGCTTATGTCCTCGGATATCGGAGAGGCGTGCGGCTTTTCCTCGTCCGACGAAACGCTGAACAGGATCTTTGCCGTTACGAAGAATGCCAATCTGTCAAATTTTTACTATTTTCCGACCGACTGCCCTCACCGTGAGAAAAACGGCTGGATGGGCGATGCCGCCAATTCCGCCGAGCAGATGACACTACTCCATAACACCGAAAAAAGTTTTTCGGAATGGCTTCGCAATATGCGCTTGGCGCAACGCGAGGACGGAATGCTTCCCGGCATCGTTCCCACGGGCACTTGGGGATACCATTGGGGCAACGGTCCCGCGTGGGACAAGGCGGCGTTCGAGATCCCCTACGTTCTCTGGCGGTATCGCGGCAACACGGACGTTATCCGCGAAAACGCAACGATGATGATGCGCTATCTTTTCTTTGCAGATAGAAAAAGAAAAGAAAACGGGCTTCTCGAATGGGGACTCGGCGACTGGTGTCCGCCCGGAACAAATGCGGGTGCATACACCGTTCCGCTCACCATTACCGATAGCATTATGGTGCTGGAAATGGCAAGGAAGGCGGCACAGATGTTCCGCGCCGTCGGCTACGAAGGTGAAGCCGAGTACGCAGAGAGACTGCATGGCGATCTCCGACAGGCGATCCGCCGCGAAATGATCGACTTTGAGCGAATGGAAATTCTCGGCGACAAAACCAGCCCGTGGCATCCGCCCGTCAGAAGCCAAAGCGGTCAGGCGCTTGCTATCTTCCACGGCATTTTTGATCCCGAGGAAGAAAAAACGGCGGTTGCGCGACTTGTCGAAATGATCCACGAGGCAAACGACTCCTTTACCTGCGGTATGCTCGGACTTCGCGTGATCTTCGACGTTCTGTCCGAAAACGGTGAAGCAGAGCTTGCTTATAAAATGATCACCAAAAGCGAATTCCCGTCCTATAAGCATCTTCTCGATAAGGGACAGACTGCGCTCCCCGAATATTTTCAGGAGAACGGCAACGACAAAGGCTCGCTTAACCACCACTTCTTCGGCGACGTTTCGCGCTTTATCGTAAAGGCGGTCGCAGGGCTTGAGGTCGTGGATGCCACGAACGTTCGCGTTGCTCCCACACTGATTTCAACCGTTGATCAAGCCGAAGCCTATTACGATATGAAGGCGGGGCGCGTTACGGTCTCGTGGAAGCGAAGCGAAAGCGGTAAGGTCGCGCTTTCCGTTACCCGTCCTGCGGGCGTTACGCTCGATCTTTCCGTTCCGAAGGATTGCAGTTTTACCGAAACCGTAATTTAAAGAAAGGAGTACAGTATATGCGAATTTTTGCAGTTGGTGATATCCATAACACATGCTGCGGAGAAAATCTCCGCGTCAATCATCCGTATTCGACGCTCGATGCGGTAAAATACGGTCACCCGAATGACGAAAAGCTTGAAATGATGGTGGACGGCATTCTGGCAGAACATAAGAAAAAGCCTATTGATGCCGTGCTCGTCCTCGGTGACGTCGGCAACAACGATAAACCCTTTCAATATTATAATTGGATCTACGACCATGAGATACGCGGCACTGAAAAGGACAAGTGGAACGGCTGTGCCGTTGCGTACATTACGGAAATGCTTCTGAAAAGCCCCTACGACTGCGTTTACGATGCACGGCGATGCCTTGACAGACTGACCGAGGCGGGCATTCCGTATTACGTAACGACGGGTAACCACGATGCTTACACGAACGCGATGTGGCGCGAGGCGTACGGTGACAGAGCGGGAGATTTCAAGTCCCCCGACGGAACGCTCTCCTATCTCCTTGAATTCCCCGAACACGACACCGCCGTCCTGATGCTCGATACTTACGCCTACGACGAGGACGAAAACGGCGACTGCGGTCCGCGCTATCGCGAGTTTTTGCGTCGTGACAACGTGGCATACACTCCGATTTCCACCGACTCTCTGCGGCGCGCCGCCTTCGAGCATTTTGTGGAAAGGGCAAAAGCCTATAAGCACTTCTTTATCGCGGGACATTACTTTTCGGGACTTGATGTTCTCACGGGAGAACAGGTGAACGATTTTCCCTATATCCGCGAAAACGGCAACCGCTACGGCAACCTCCGCGCCATTCTCTACGGACATAATCAATGCTACGCCGAAAGAACGGTTGACGGTATCTTCGATACCTGTGTTGCACATTGGAGCGTGGCGATGGGCGACGAGGCTGTCACCGATGAAAACGGCGAAAACAAGATCCTTCGCTTCTCTCTCCCGCGCACACCGTGGGGCTATACGGTGCTTGAATCGGACGAAGAAACACTTTCCGCCTATCGCATCACGATGCCCGTTCATTACGAATTTGACGACGTTCTCGTCGCTCATCTGGAACGCTGTCACCCCGATTGGAAGGACGATGCTTTTCTGACGGTGGACGGCGGCGGCTACAGCGTTCCGTACGAAATACGTTCTCGCACCGTTCTCTGTACAAGCGACGAAAAAGAAACCAAAATGTAAACTAAAATTTGCATATTTATATAAAAAATAACTTATGGAAAGGAACACGAATCATGAAAAAGCTTTTATCCCTTATCCTCACGCTTTCGCTCCTCGTCGGTGTGATCACCGTCGTCGTTGCCGAGAGTGCGGAGGGAAACGACGGCTTCGGCGGCGTTGATGTGACGTCGCAGACCATCGAGAGCGAAAACGGCTCGATGCGACTTCTCGCCGTCGGCGATACCCATTACACCTGCGGTACCGATCCCGCGGTCAACCGCCCCTATATCGAAATGAAGGATCAGTACGGTGTCGATCACGAATACCGCGCGCAAAGCTTTATTAACGGTATTTTGCGCGAAAATTACATCGACCCTGTTGATGTTGTCTTCATTCTTGGAGATCTCGGCAACAACGACAAGCCCTTTCAAACCTTTACAAAGCGCTATCGTAACGAGCTTGGCAAAACCGATTACGCAACCTGGACTGATGACGATTGGTGGTACTGGCACGAGTATATGATGAAAAACTTCTATGCAAGCGAATACGACTGTATTTATCAATATAAGGTACGTTACCTCGATCAGCTTACCGCTGCCGGCATCGAATACTACGTTCTCGCGGGCAACCACGATGCGTATACCTTTGAAATGTGGGAGCGCACCTTCGGAAATCCTGCCTACGACAAAGACGGCAACCTCGTGCAGGAATCGCATATCGGCTTTACCTATAACGAGGACGGCTCGATCTGCTCAACCGACTATATGTTGACCTTCCCCGAATTTGATGCGGCGTTTGCGATGCTCGACACCTATGCATACGAAGAGACCGACACCGAAAACCACGTGCCGCATGACCGCTTTAAGTATTACCTTACGCACGACAACGTCGCTTACACGCCGATATCAACAGACGAGCGTCGCGCGGCAAACTTCGAGGCGATGGTTGAAGCGGCATCAGGCTATAAGCACTTCTATATCTGCGCGCATCATTTTTCGGGCACGAACGTTCTTGAAGACAAAAATGTCAGCGACAACACGTACCTTGCCACCGCGGGTAACAAATACGGCAATCTCCGCCTGATGATGTACGGACACGACCAGGTCAAGAGCGACAGCAATTACACGACGAGCGACACCGGCGTGAAGATCCGCTCGACCTGTGTTGCACAATGGTCGCACTCCTCAACGTCAAAGGCCTACTATGATAAGAATACGGGCGAAAAGGTCGCACTTCAGTATGCCGTCACACAATCCCCGTGGGGCTACACCTGTGTTGAGCATAATGCGGTCGAGGCAAAATATTATCGCATTAAGGTGGATATGACCTATTACTGCGACGAGCTTTTGCGCGACTATATCCAAGGCATTCACACGAACACCGTCGGACTTCCGTTTGCCACTCCCTACGAGGAGGAATATACGGATGACTACGGAATCTACGAGGAATACATGCTTTACAGCGCGGAGAAGGGAGAATAAACGATGAATAAAAAGCACCTTATTGCTCTCCTTGTGCTCGTCATAGCGCTCGTTTTACCCGTCACGCTGATCACGATCAGCCTTGCCTCCGACACCGTAGCGGAACTCTCCGAAAACGCGCTTTCCTATGACGGCATTGCGGCAAGATCCCAGAAATACCCCGGTGTCCGCTCGATCTGGCGCATCGATAACGATGCCGTGTACGAGCTCGAAAACAAGGGCTACACTGTATATTACGGCTCTCTGATGGGCGCAAAGACGGCAGGAAATGCGACCGAAAACGGTGAAAGCCTTACCGTCACCTACGATCCCATAACCGAAAGCGTTGTTCTTTCGGACGGTATCCGGAACGCCGGTGTTGTAACGGTATACGGCACGGGTGACAAGGGCGCGCCTACGAAAAAGTATGTCATGCATAGCGATACCTACTCCACCTTTGCCTTTACGACGGTCTTTTCAATGGAGCAGGCGGCGCTCTTTCATACCGATCTTGTCTACGCCGGTTGGCTCGTCACCGTCTCGGACAGTGGCGACGTTGCCTACTACTACGACTACCCCGTCGGCACCGAGCTTGCCTCGCGACTCGATACCTACGAGAAGGACGGAAAGCTCTACTACACCGCCTTTGACCTTGTGTCGGTCTGCGACTACTTCGTCAATGAGTACCGTGACGCGGATGGCAACGCCTTCTACGCCGATAACGCGATCATGAACGCCGTCGTTGACGAGGCACGTGCCATTCGCTTTGACGACCTCTCGGTCGGCTTTGCCAGCGGCAAGAGCAGTCTTGTCGGCACGAATGCCAACCTCGTTTCGGGCATTGACAATATGTATCTTCTCCGCGCGAACGTAACGAAAGAAGGCTATTACAGTGTCCG
>JAZLAP010000129.1:0-4581 GCA_045613265.1 Eubacteriales bacterium
ACTTTCATAAATCGCAAAGGCATCGCGGGATACGTCGGTCATGCGCCTTTGCATCGCAAACAGATAAAAGCGGTCGAGGAAAAAGCCTTGTGCCAGCCAAAGGATCGCCAGCATCAGCGCGGCAAATGAAAAAAACCAGAAAAATACGCCGGTACGAAGCGAAAGCCCCCGCTTTCTTATGCGCTTAAGCATCGAAACGGTACCCTACGCCGCGAAGCGTAAAAATGCGGTCGCTGTATTTTCCGAGCTTTCTGCGGAGTAGCTTCACGTGCGTATCAAGCGTGCGATCTCCGCCGAAAAACTCATAGCCCCAAACGTCACGAATCAGGCGTTCGCGCGAAAGGGCGATATTCTTATTGCGGATCATGTAGAAAAGAAGATCGTATTCCTTGGGCGAAAGCTCGACAACGGCGCCGTCGATGCTGACGATACGCGCCGTCATGTCTACCGTCATGCCGTCCAGGGTAAAGATCTCCTTGTGCGCGCTTTTCGGGACATCCGTATGGGCTACCGACGCCGAACGCCGCAGCACCGCATCTACACGCAGCAAAAGCTCGCGGGGCGAAAAGGGCTTTACCACGTAGTCGTCGGCACCGCATTCAAAACCGTTGATCTTGTCGTATTCCTCTCCGCGTGCACTCAGTAAGATGATCGGCATTGAGGAAAACTTGCGGATCTCACGGCATACCGAAAAGCCGTCAAGCTCCGGCATCATAATGTCGAGGATCACGGCATCAAAGCTATTTTGACGGCAAAGCATAACGGCTTCCATGCCGTCCTTTGCTTCGGTTGCCTCGTGACCGCCGAATACGGCGTATTTATACACGAGAGCGCGGATATCGGGTTCGTCATCAACAATCAGAAGTTTTGCCATCAGTTGTCACTCTTTCTTCAAATTTTGAGCAAGCACCCGCGACGGTGCGCGAGTGCTTGAATGCGATTATCCCGGTGTGTATTCGTGAACACGCACCTTGATCTCGTAGGTTTTATATTCAAGATAGCCGAACCAGTTTTTCCCCGTTACACGGTAAACGGTCAGCGTGACGGTGTCACCGACCTTCTTCGTGCCGATCGCCGAACGGATATCCGCGTCGGAAGCAACCGCTTTGCCGTCGATGGCGACGAGAATGTCCTCGCTTTCACCGCCGAGAACAAAGTCCTCGGTGAGCTGGGGATTCAACTCCTTCAGCTCGGCATTGTAGAGGTAGCTCTTGATATACAAATACTGTGAAGATTGCGACGTGAAGGAGATGCCGAGATAGGGCGTACTTGAAACGTAGCCCTGCGAAAGAAGCTGATCAATAACGCTGAGTGCTTTGGCGGAGGGGATGGCAAAGCCGATGTTTTCGGCGTCGGTGGAAGCGGATTTTGCGTTGACGATGCCGACAAGCTCACCGTACAGATTGAACAGTCCGCCGCCCGAATTGCCGGGGCTGATGGCGGTGTCGGTCTGGAGAAGCGTCATCGGAACGCCGTCGACCGTGATCTGGCGGTCAAGTGCCGAAATATAGCCGACCGTGACACTTCCGCCGAGGTAGCCGAGAGGATTGCCCACGGCGATCACCTGCTGACCCGGAACGATGTAGTTTTTGCCTTCGCTGTTATAGGCAAATTTGGCGTACGGAAGCGGATCTTCGGAGCTGATCTTGATGAGTGCGAGATCCGACCAGATATCGGTTGCAATGATCTGCGCAGTGTATTGCGTGCCGTCGTTCGTGTATACGTAAACGTTCGTACAGCCGTCCACAACGTGGTGACAGGTGACGATATACCCGTTTTCGGTCACGATTACACCGCTGCCTGCCGCGGGAGTCGTCTGTGAGCCGAAGATCGTACTCGTGACGCGCTCGGTGCGGATCTCAACGACGGTGGGGGCTGCGATCGAGGCGGCCTTTGCAACGTCGCCTGCGGTGTCGGGGGTTTCGGTACGTTCCACAAAAGTGAATTCGGTGTCCTCGGGAATGGGCGGCAGATCGTTCTCTTTGCCGCCACCGCTCGAGGAATCGTTGTTGAAAATGCTGTTCAGCGTAATGTCCTTGATCGATCCTTCGCAGGAAGAAAAACAAAGCAGAATGACGATACAGGCACACACAAGGGCGATGCTTCTTTTGTATATGTTCGTTTTCATGGGATGTTCCTTTCGGCAATTTTGCGGCGAACATTCGCTCGCGTTAACAGTATAACCTATGAATGTGAAAAATGCGTGAAGAAAACAGGGTGTATTTTATGAAATATCAGGAAATTCAGCAAAAAATGCCGCTTTTTTCTGCTTTTTGCTTATCCGAGGTGATTTTTCCTGCGATCAAGGTAATCCTGCAGGATGATCTCGGCAGAAAGCGTATCCACCTTTTCCTTGCGTTTTTTGCCGCGCGTATCGGTAAGTGAAAGATAGGTGTGCGCGGCGACGGTCGAAAGCCGCTCATCGATCAGTGTGACGGGGAGCGCGGTTTCGCTCTCGAGAAGGCGCACGAAGGCGCGTACTGCCTCGGCGCGGAAGCCCTCGCTGCCGTCCATATTTTTGGGAAGCCCGACGACGATGCCGACGCAGGCGTTGTCCGCCGCCGCCTTGGCGACCGCAACGGCGGTATTTTTCATGCCGCCCGGCTTGACGGTACCGATTCCCGAAGCGAGAAAGCCGGTCACATCCGAAACGGCAAGCCCTGTCCTGACGTCTCCGTAGTCAACGCCGAGCAATTTTCCTTTGATGTTTTCCATACCTGTTCCTTTATGCGTTTCTTGCGGTTTACATTCCGTTTATAAAGACTGTACCGTCCGAATACCTGTTTTTTTAGCGACAGCTCATGTCAAGCAAGGGGAAAAGCCTACTGACATTTTATCATATCCCGGAGTCTCAGCAGGGTAAGTCGTTTGCGCATGTAAGGTGAATATTTGACACAATCATCGAAAAACTTTCGGTCCTTACCTATATCGTCAACCGTCATTTTGCATCCTGCTTTTTCCATCGCATCCCTGCATTTTTCATAATCGGGAACACTGTGTATCGCTTCTCTGATTTTCGACCAACTGTTTTTGAGGTTTTCTTTATCGACGTCATCGATTACATTTTCGGGCATATTAAGCTTTCGCACCTCGTCGGCCATTTCAGCATAGAAGGAAAATACGTCTTCCCAATCAACCCTTTCGTTCCGGGTATCAATATGCTCTTTCGTTGCCAAAAGGTTATAGTATTTAAGCATCTCGAGCGTGCAAACGCCAACATCTTCACCGTGAAAATTCGGCATAATATTTTCGCGAAGCTCAATACACTCCATCAAATGAGCAATAACGTGTTCACTTCCACTCGCAGGATGTGAATTTTGAGCAAAGCTCATACCGATTCCTGTTTTTAACAATGCTTCAAATATTTTTCCGGCAACATATTCATCATCGAGACAAACCTTCTCTGCCATCTCCATGAGTTCATCTACTGCTTCTCTTGTGAGCTTGGCAATTTTTTCACAGTAATACTCATTGGTAAGAAGTGCCGAAATCTTCCAATCAACAAGTCCCACATATTTTGCGATCATATCGCCAAACCCTGCCGACTTGAGCTTCGCCGGAGCATTTGCCAATATTTTAGTATCTGCAATAATTACGTCGGGACTTTTTGCAGGGTAGGATGACTTAAATCCATTGTTAACGATCGGTGCTCCATATGAAGCGAATCCATCCATAGACGGTGCGGTTGCAAATATGCACAATTTTTTGTCCTGCCTCGCGCAAGCCAGTCTGCAAACATCATTTAAAGAACCTGTGCCTACCGACAAGACGGCAATTTCTCTGTTTACGATCAAGCTCTCTATCTCGTTAACCTCTTTCATTGTGGCAACACGCAAATTTTCGTATATTTTATATTCGATATTGAATCCATCAAGGCTCTCTGCGAGTCCTTCCGATGCTTTGATTGTGTTCTCATCCGCAACGATTAAAATGTTATGACAAAAATTATTTTTGCGAAGAATTTCTCCAACACGGCATACCGCTCCGGACGCAATCAGTACATCTTTTACTGCAGTTTCATGCTGTCTCCCGCAGGGACATTTTTTCTTGAAATCGTTAATTATTTCTAAAATATTCATGGCATGCTTCTCCTTTTGTGCCGCCGGCAACGTTCGGCAAAACCCGTATGTCTATACCCGTATGCCTATATAAGATAACTCTCGTATATTCATACATTATAGCAGAAAAAAAACGCGTTTGCAATAGAAAGTTGAAAGAAATTGAAGTTTCGCTGCAAAAGCGCCCAAAAAAGAAAACAAGAAAAACGGAATGGGGTATAGACTTTTTCTCCAAAGCGTGCTATAATTAAGGCGTTATGTAATTAAGATATGACGCGATCTGCAAGGACGGAGACCGTGATTTCCGAAGGAGAGTCCGCAATGAAATACCGATCCCTTTTATGCCCCGTTTGCCGCGAGGCGCTGGCGCTTTCGGAGCGCAGTCTCGTTTGTCCGCATCGCCACAGCTTCGATCTTGCCAAAAGCGGATACGTCAACCTTCTCCGCAACCTGTCGCGCGGCGATCACGGTGACAACAAGGAAATGATCCGCGCACGGCGCGATTTTCTGGACACCGACACCT
>JAZLAP010000130.1:0-15939 GCA_045613265.1 Eubacteriales bacterium
CCAGCGCCTCGATTCCCGCAACGCCGTCGGATTTTCCGGGATGCATATTCGCGCGATTGAGGTCGCGGGCAAGCGTTTTATACAGAATCGAATTGACGAGCGAGGATTTTCCCGACCCCGAAACCCCCGTCACGCAGGTAAACTTGCCGAGCGGAAAATCAACGGTGATTCCGCGGAGATTGTTCTCGCGCGCGTTTTTGACCGTGAGGAAGCTGCCGTTTCCCGCACGCCGTGTTTTCGGCACGGGAATTTTATCCCGCCCCGACAGAAACGCGCCCGTGAGCGACCGCTCACATTGCATGATCTCCTTCGGCGTTCCGACTGCGACGATCTCGCCGCCGTGAATGCCCGCACCGGGGCCGACGTCCACGATACAATCGGCGTTTTCCATCGTCTCCTCATCATGCTCAACGACGATCACGGTGTTGCCGAGATCGCGGAGCTTCTTTAACGTCGTAATAAGCTTGCCGTTGTCGCGCTGATGCAGTCCGATGCTCGGCTCGTCGAGGATATAGAGAACACCGGTCAGACTGGAGCCGATCTGGGTCGCAAGACGGATGCGCTGGGCTTCACCGCCCGAAAGACTTCCCGCCTTGCGGGCAAGCGTGAGATAGCCGAGCCCCACGCTGACGAGGAAGCCGAGGCGCGCGCGGATCTCCTTCAGGATCTCGCGCGAAATCTCGGTTTTTTCACGGTCGAAGGAAAGGCCGTTGACAAACGAAAGCATATTTTCCACCGAAAGACGGCAGATCTCGTCAATGTTGAGACCGCCCACCGTCACCGAAAGAACGGTCGGGGAAAGCCGTTTGCCGCCGCAGTCGGGACAGGGCGCATCCTCGACAAACTCCTGATAATACTCGCCGCCCATTTGTGCCATACGGCGGCGGATAATGGGAATAATGCCATCCCATGCAAGCGTCTGGTCGCGATGCTCCTTGCCAAAATAGCGACGAACGGTGTATTTTTTCGGATAGCCGTACAAAAGCGCCTGCCGCGCCTCTGCCGAGAAATCGCAAATCTTGGTTGACAGATCGAAGCCGAGGTCCTCACCGACCGCCGCAATGACGGGGCCGAACCAGCTTTCCTCCTCGAGCGACTTGAAGCCGTTGCAAACCACCGCCCCCTCGGATAGCGAAAGATCGGTATGCGGAATCAGCTTTTCCTCGGAAAGCACCTGCTGCTCACCCAGCCCCGCACAGGTCGGGCAGGCGCCGATGGGATTGTTGAAGGAGAACATACGTGGCTCAAGCTCACCGATGGAGACCTTATGCTCCTCGCAGGCATACTTCTGCGAAAACTCCAGCTCCTCGCCCTCCCCCTCCCGCGGTACCGTCAGAACCGACACGCGGCCATCGGAGAGCCGCAACGCCGCTTCTACCGAATCGGCAAGGCGCGGACGGATGTCCTCCCGCATGACGAGACGGTCCAAAACGACGTCGATGTCGTGCTTTTTATTCTTGTCAAGCTTTATTTCCTCGGAAAGATCGTAAAGGCTACCGTCTACACGCACACGCACGTAGCCCGAACGGCGCGCATCTTCAAGAACCTTTTCGTGCATACCCTTCTGTGCACGCACGACGGGTGATAGCAGCATAAAGCGCGTTCCCTCGGGTAGTGCCATAATACGCGTAAGGATCTGCTCGGTCGTTTGCTGGGTGATCTCCTTGCCGCAAACGGGGCAGTGCGGCACACCCACACGGGCATACAAAAGACGAAGATAGTCGTAGATCTCCGTGACGGTACCGACCGTCGAGCGCGGATTCTTCGAGGTCGTCTTCTGGTCGATCGAGATCGCGGGCGACAACCCCTCGATCGTGTCCACGTCGGGCTTGTCCAGCTGCCCGAGAAACATGCGCGCGTAGGACGACAAGGACTCGACGAAGCGGCGGTGTCCCTCGGCATAGATCGTGTCGAAGGCAAGCGACGACTTGCCCGAGCCGGAAAGCCCCGTAAGGACGGTCAGGCTGTCGCGTGGGATTGTCACGTCAATATTTTTCAGATTGTGGACGCGTGCGCCCGTAATAATGAGGTCCTTTGCCATTATTTCGTTATCCTCAATTCCTTTATCCTGTCACGCAAATAGGCGGCGCGCTCAAACTCAAGCTTTGCCGATGCCGAACGCATCTCGTGCGTGAGCGTTTCGATGAGCTTTTCGCGCTCGGCGGGCGAAAGCTTCTTTTTATTTTTAGGCGAACGCCACGCCTGTAATTCGTCCTTTCTGCCGAGATCGATGAGGTCTGCCACCTTCTTTTTTATGCTTGCGGGCGTGATGCCGTGCTTTTCATTGTATTCGCTCTGCACGCGGCGGCGGCGCTCGGTCTCCCCGATCGCGGCAGCCATCGAATCGGTCACGCGGTCGGCGTACATCACGACGTGTCCGTCGACGTTGCGCGCGGCGCGGCCGATCGTCTGCACAAGCGAGGTCGTGCTGCGGAGAAAGCCCTCCTTATCGGCGTCAAGGATCGCAACGAGTGCGACCTCGGGAATGTCAAGGCCCTCACGGAGCAAATTGATGCCGACGAGGACGTCGAACTTATCCAGCCGCAAATCGCGGATGATCTCCATCCGCTCCATCGTTTCGACCGTGTGGTGGATATATTTGACCTTGATGCCGTGCTCGGACAGATAATCGGTGAGATCCTCCGCCATTTTCTTTGTAAGTGTGGTGACAAGCGCCTTCTGCTTTTTTTCGGTCACAGCGCGAAGCTCGGACAAAAGATCGTCCACCTGTCCCTCGATCGGACGGACGGTGACGACGGGATCGAGAAGCCCCGTCGGTCGGATCAGCTGCTCGGCAAGCACGGTCGAGTGCGTGCGCTCATAATCGCCCGGCGTTGCCGATACAAAGACGACTTGATTGATCTTTTCCTCAAATTCGTCAAAGTCGAGCGGACGGTTATCGTAAGCCGACGGAAGGCGAAAGCCGTATTCAATCAGATTTCTCTTTCGCGCGGTATTGCCTCCGCCCATGCCACGCACCTGCGGCAGGGTAACGTGCGACTCGTCCACGAACAGGAGAAAATCCTCGGGAAAGAAGTCGAGAAGCGTAAAGGGCGTTGCGCCCTTCGGCCGTCCCGACAGGATCGCGGAATAATTCTCAATACCCGAGCAAAAGCCAACCTCACGAAGCATTTCAATATCGTATTTTGTACGTTCCTCGATACGCTGTGCCTCAAGAAGCTTGTTTTCGGAGCGGAAGTAAGCAACCCGCTCCTCCATTTCCTTTTCGATCTCCGCAAGCGCCGCCTCACGCTTTTCATCCGAAACGGCGTAGTGCGACGCGGGAAAGATCGCCATATAGGACAGGCTTCGCAAAACTTCGCCCGTCAGGGTATTTACCTCGGTCAGTCTGTCGATCTCGTCACCGAAAAACTCCACGCGCACCGCCTTATCGCCCGACGATGCGGGGAAGATCTCCACAACGTCTCCGCGCACGCGGAATTTGCCGCGCGTAAAATTCATATCGTTGCGCTCGTAGCTGATCGAGACGAGACGGCGCAAAAGATAGTCACGGCTCATCTCCATGCCGGGACGAAGCGAAACCAGAAGCGATTCGTACTCCGACGGATCACCGAGCGAATAGATACAGGAAACGCTCGACACCACGATCACGTCACGCCGTTCAAAAAGTGCGCTCGTCGCGCTGTGGCGCAGCTTGTCGATCTCGTCATTGACGAGAGCATCCTTTTCAATATACATATCCTTACCCGGGATATACGCCTCGGGCTGGTAATAATCGTAATAGGAAACGAAATATTCGACCGCATTATCGGGAAAAAATTCGCGGAACTCGGTGCAAAGCTGTGCCGCCAGCGTTTTGTTATGAGCGAGAACAAGCGTCGGCTTGTTGACACGCGCAATGACGTTTGCCATTGTAAAGGTCTTGCCCGATCCGGTCACACCGAGAAGCGTCTGCATCCGTTCGCCGCTTTCGATGCCGCGCACAAGCGTATCGATCGCTTCCGGCTGATCGCCTGTCGGGGCATAGCTTGACCGCAACAGAAATTCTCCCACCGTTTTTCCCCTTTCCTACATATCACATATAATAGTGTAAGCATATCTCTCCAAATTATTATTGTATCACATTTTTTTTACAAAGTAAAGGCGGTGACGCTAAAAAAGGCGAAAAAAACGAGATTTGTCGAGGGAAAGACAAATCTTTTTGTATAAAGCGAAAACAAGTGGCAAAAATAGAGGTAGAAACCGAAAGAAAGGATAAAAAATGGAAAACAACAACCGAGAAAACCGCTTTATGCCCACAGGTAAAAAGCCCGACGGCGAAAAGGCGGGACGCATCCTCTACATTGTCATCATCGCCGTTCTTTGCGCCAGTGCCATTATCGTCGGCATCGTTTCTGCCGCACACCGCAACCGCACCCCCATTGACACAAACGAAAGCAACAGTCAGACAACGCCCGAAACTCCGGACAACAGCCAGACGCAGCCCACTCCCGAAAATCCCGACAACGGAAGCACCGAGGATGCCGCCAAGATCCCCGAAATGTGTGTTCCCGTAGCGGGTAGTCTCGCAAAGCCGCATAACGAATCGCTCCCCGTATACAGTCAGACGATGGGCGACTTCCGCACGCATACCGGCATTGACATCGCCGCCGCCGTGGGAGACACGGTGAAGTCGGTGGCAAGCGGCACCGTGAAAGAGATCTATGAGGATCCCTTTATGGGCACGTCGGTCACGGTCGCCATGAACGGAGATACGGTTGCCGTGTATCAGAATCTCGGCAGTATTGCCGAAGGGCTTACGGTAGGAAAAAGCATTGCCGCCGGTGATGCCGTCGGCACCGTAGGCGAAAGCGCAATGATCGAAATCGCCGACGAGGCGCATCTGCATTTCTCGCTTACGGTCGCAGGAACTGCCGTTGATCCGATGGAGTATTTCACCGAGGAATCCATTGAGGTCTCGCTCGGCGGCGATACGGTCACCGAGGAATAAGCAAGCCGAACAGAAGAAACGCCCTATAAAAAACGGGACGGTTTTCGCATAAACGAAAAACCGTCCCGTTCGTTCTTTTTTGCTCAATGCAAACAACGGCGTTACCCACCCGCAGCAATCGATGCCCAAGACGGGCTTGTACTGCCGCTTGCAATGCCGCTTGTACTGCCGCTTATAATGCCTTGTTATTGCCTGTTCTTTGCATTTTCCTTTCGATAGGTACGGGGAGAGGCGCCGTAAAGCTTGCGGAAGGATTTTGCGAAATGAATATCATCGGTGTAACCCGAGGCGGCGGCGACCGCCGACACGCTCATATCGCTGGTTTGCAGGAGCGATGCGGCATGCGAGAGTCTGAGATCCACAAGATAACGGTTAAGCGACACACCGTACTCATTATGAAAGGTACGTGTCAGATAAGGATGCGAAACGTGAAGCATTGCCGCAAGCGCGGAGATCCTGAAATCGGGATTGGAAAGGTTCATTTTCAAAGTCTCGGCGGCACGGGTTGCAAGCGAAGGCTCCTTTCCCATACGCCACAGTGCCGTTTCCTTTTCGGCGGCAACAATGGAATAAAAAGCGGCAAGCGCGTCCACGCCGTCAGCCCCCCGCTCGGCAACGCGCGAAAAGAGTGCCGACAGGATCGAAACCGCATGTGCGCGATCGTTGCTGCCCTTTACACGCCGCTCGGAAAAGATCGCGGAAACGTAGCTTTCGGCAAGCCGCCCCGAAAATCCGAACCATACGTAATCCCACGGCTCCTCTTTTTTCGGGTAATAGGAAAACCGTTCGCCGGGAGCGATAAAAAAATACTCATTTTCGCGAACAGTATATTCGGCATCGCCAATCTGCAGACACCCCCGTCCGTGCATCACGTAATGCAGCGTATATTCACTCTGAATGCGCGGTGTATACAAAGGAATCGTCACGTGAAAGTCGTCATAACCGAAATTTGCGACCGAAAGCTCCTCGCCGCCCATAGCAAAAATGCGATATACAAGATGATCCTTTTCAGTGATCGGAAGCATAGGCCGCCCCTTTCTCATATTTCATTCTGACAAAAGTATAGCAAATCTTTGCCGCGATGTCAATAACAAAGTCAAAAAAACACCAGTTTTAGCAATAATAATACATAGTTTTTTCCCTGTGAAAGCTTTATAATATTAAGTACCCCGAAGAAAAAAAGGAGAACACTTCTATGAATAAAAAGGAATGTAAGCTTGCCCTCATCGGTCTCGGCCAACGCGGTATGCAACACCTCAATCTGCTTTTGACCTTTGACCGTGTCAACGTTGTCGCCGTCTGCGACAAGTACGCCGACCGTGCCGAGGATGCGGCAAAGCTTGTGAACGAAAAACGCGGCGTGCTTCCGCTTTCCACCACCGACTACAAGGCACTTCTCGCCTCAAAGGATGTCGAGGTCGTCCTTGTCGCCACCGATTGGGAAATGCACGTTCCGATCGCGATCGATGCCATGAAGGCAGGCAAGGCGGTCGCCCTTGAGGTAGGCGGCGCTTACACGGTAGACGACTGCTTCCGCCTCGTCAAGACGTGGGAGGACACGCGTGTACCCTTCATGTTCCTTGAGAATTGTTGCTACAACAAGGACGAGCTGCTGGCAACGGCAATTGCACGAGACGGCAAATTCGGCAGGATCGTGCACTGTGTCGGCTCTTACTCGCACGATCTCAGAAACGAGGTCGCATTCGGCAAGGAGAACCGCCACTACAGACTCCGCAACTACCTCGCCCGCAATGCCGAGAACTACCCCACGCACGAGCTTGGACCGATCGCCAAGGTGCTTGACATCAACCGCGGCAACCGCATGGTCTCGCTTGTGTCCGTCGCCTCGCTTGCGGCGGGTATGGAGGATTACGTAGAGAAAAACAAGGACAAGGTCGATCCCGCACTGATCGGTCGCAAGTGGGCGCAGGGGGACATTGTCAACACGGTCATCACCTGTCAGAACGGTGAGACGATCCTGATGACGCTCGACACCACGCTGCCGCGTTCCTACACGCGCTCCTTTACACTGCGCGGCACGAACGGCTTCTACACGCAGGACACGAACGCCGTCTTCCTTGACGGGGATGCGGAGGAATGGGAGCCTGCTTCCTTCAACAAAAAAACGCTCGACAGTGCGAAGGCATTCGAGGAGCAATATCTCCCCAAGGTGTGGAAGGACATCACGCCCGAAGCGATCGCGGCAGGACACGGCGGCATGGATGCCGTTATGTGGGAATCCTTCTTTACCGCCCTTGAAAACGGCGATCCTATGCCGATCGACGTATACGATGCCGCCTCCTGGATGGTCATTACTGCCCTATCCGAGGAGTCGATCCGCATGGGCGGCACACCGCAGCAGATTCCCGACTTTACGCAGGGCGCGTGGATCTTCCGCGACCGCCTCGACGTTATGAAGCTTTGACCGTAAGCTTTCGCGCGCTTTCTTTAAAAAGGAGGCGCGCGAAAGTATTTTTTTACCGTGGACAATCAATATATGAAAAGCCTATTGACATTTTCTATATTATGGTGTAGAATTTCACTATCAACCTAAAGGAGTATTGCTATGAATTTTTCTTGCTTACAGGATTATCTTAACACGCTGCCGTCGGTCGGCATTCCCGGCGGCGAGCTTATTGTTACGCAAAACAACGAAACGCTGTTTCACGGCTTCTTCGGCTATAGCGATGCCGCAAAAACCAAGAGGACCGCGCCGAGCGACCTCTATCTTCTCTATTCCTCTTCGAAGGTCATGACCGTTTCGGCGGCGATGCGCGCCGTCGAGGAGGGCTTTCTTTCGCTCGACGACGAGGTGGCAAAGTATATTCCCGAATATAAGACTCTGACCGTAAAGGATGCAGACGGCAATATCCGTCCCGCAAAGAACAAGCTTCTCGTCCGTCATCTTTTTATGATGGCGAGTGGTGTCAGCGGTTGGTATCACACGGAAGAAGCACCGGATCCCTACATTCAAACGCATCCCAATGCCACCACGGTAGAGATGGCAAAGGAATACGCGCGCCGTCCCCTCTTCTTTGAGCCGGGCACGCATTTTTCCTACGGACTTTCGCTTGACGTGCTGGGTGCCGTCGTCGAGGTAGCATCGGGCATTCGCTTTGCCGATTACGTGAAATCGCGCTTTGCCGAGCCGCTCGGGATGGAGGAATTTTATTATCACCACGAGGATGTTTCCGAGGAACGCATCGCCGAGCAGTACAGAATGGCTGCGCCCCCGTCGCTCACCGTCGTACCGAAGACCGCCTTCTGCATCATGACACCGTATTTCGATGCGGGCGGCGGCGGCATCATCACGAACGCGACCTCTTACGTAAAATTCATCTCGGCACTCGCAAACGGGGGTGTCGGACCGAACGGAGCGCGCGTGCTTTCCAACGAAAGTATTGAGCTTTTGCGCACGAATGCGCTTGACGAGGTCATGATGCAGGATTACTACGGCTCACTCGGCAACCGCGGCTACGGCTACGGGCTGGGCGTTCGCGTGCTTCTCACGCAGAAGGACGAGCAGAGCGGCAACGAAAGCAAAAGCCCCATCGGCGAATTCGGCTGGGGCGGCGCGGCGGGTACGTATATGCTCGTCTCTCCCGAAAAGCGCGTGGCGATCACTTATATGCAGCAGGTGTTGAACATGGGCGGCTTCGGCTATCAGGATCATCCGCACAACGTGATCCGCGACATCGTGTTTGACATTCTGGGATAAGATGAAGCCGATCACCGTACAGCCTATCGCCTATATCCGCACCGATTTCAAGGATAAATTCGGCGTGCCGCGTCAGAGCAACCGCGTCCCATCGCTCGTCGGGCGCGTCGTCCTTCTGCCGCCCTACCGCAATCCCGATGCGCTCCGTGCCATCACCGAGTTTTCGCACCTTTGGCTTCTTTTCGATTTTTCGCTGGCGCACCGCGAGGGCTGGTCCCCCACCGTGCGCCCGCCGCGCCTCGGCGGAAACCGCAAGGTCGGCGTATTTGCCAGCCGCTCGCCCTTTCGCCCGAATCCGATCGGACTTTCCTCGGTGCGACTTCTGGCGGTCGAGCATACCGAATCGGAGGGTGACATTCTCGTCGTTTCGGGTGCCGATCTTGTGGATATGACACCGATCCTCGATATCAAGCCCTATATTCCCGCATCCGACTGTCACCCCGATGCCGTTGGCGGCTATGCCGACCGCGAGGACGGACACCGGCTCACTGTCGATTTTCCCGATGCGCTTCTTTCGCGTGTTCCGACCGAAAAACGCGAAGCTTTGATCGCCTGCCTTGCCGAAGATCCCCGCCCATCTTACCAAGAGGATGAAACACGCACGTACAGCATGCGCTTTGTAAACTTAGACGTACATTTTAGCGTAAACGGGAACAAATTGACCGTAACGGGCGTGGATGTAACGGCATAATATTCATGCTAAAATGTGTCCATGCGATACGTTTTAACCTTCCCTGCAAAAAGCGGAATGCAAACCTTCGTTTGCATTCCGCTTTTCATTTCGATAATTCGTTATTATTTCGTTGCGGGGTTGCCCGTTTTCAGAACAACGTCGTGTGCGCCGCCCTCAACGATGCTGACCGACGACACGAGCGTCAGCTTTGCTTTTTCCTGCAATTCGGGAATGGTAAGCGCGACGCAGTTGCACATGGTAGAGCGCACCTTGGCGAGCGTGATCTGCACGTTGTCCGAAAGCTTGCCTGCATAGGGAACGTAAGAGTCGACACCTTCCTCGAAGGAGAGCTTCTTCGAGCCGCCGAGGTCGTAACGCTGCCAGTTGCGCGCACGGCTCGAGCCCTCGCCCCAGTATTCCTTCATGAGCGTGCCGTTCACGTTGACCTTCGCCGACGGCGATTCATCGAAGCGAGCGAAGTAGCGGCCGAGCATGACGAAGTCGGCACCCATAGCAAGAGCGAGCGTAATGTGGTGATCGTGGACGATACCACCGTCCGAGCAAACGGGAACGTAGATGCCCGTCTCTTTAAAGTACTCGACACGGGCCTTGCAGACCTCGATCAGCGCGGTAGCCTGTCCGCGGCCAATGCCCTTGGTCTCGCGCGTGATACAGATCGAGCCGCCGCCGATGCCAACCTTGATGAAATCGGCACCGCAATCGGCAAGGAAGCGGAAGCCCTCGGCGTCAACGACGTTGCCGGCACCGACCTTGACGCTTTCGCCGTACTTTTCACGAACGTAAGCGATCGTGCGTCTCTGCCATTCCGAGAAACCCTCGGAGGAGTCGATGCAGAGAACGTCGGCACCTGCCTCAACAAGCGCGGGAACGCGCTCCTCGTAGTCACGAGTGTTGATACCCGCACCAACTACGTAACGCTTGCTCTTGTCGAGAAGCTCGAGCGGATTCTTCTTGTGCTGGTCGTAGTCCTTGCGGAATACGAAGCCCGAAAGCGTACCGTCCGCACGGAGAATGGGAAGCTGATTCAGCTTGTTGTCCCAGATAATATCGTTTGCGATCTTAAGGCTGGTTCCCTCGGGAGCGGTAACGAGCTTCTTGAGAGGCGTCATAAAGGTCTCGACCTTCTCATCGGGGCTCATACGGCTGACACTGTAGTCGCGTCCCGTAACGATACCAACGAGCTTTCCGTCGGGCGTTCCGTCCTCGGTAACGGCGACCGTCGAATGCCCTGTTGCTTCCTTCAACGCCAGAACGTCGGCAAGCGTGGAATCGGGGCGAACGTTGGAATCGCTTCTGACGAAGCCTGCCTTATAGCCCTTTACGCGTGCCACCATAGCCGCTTCATCCTCGATCGACTGTGCGCCGTAGATGAAGGACACGCCGCCCTCGGTCGCCAGAGCGATCGCAAGGCGGTCGCCCGACACCGACTGCATGATAGCGGAAACCATCGGTATATTCAAGGAGATGGCAGGCTCCTCGCCCTTTCTGTAACGAACGAGAGGCGTTTTCAGCGATACGTTCGTGGGAATGCAATCGCCCGAGGAATAGCCGGGAACGAGCAGATACTCGTTAAAGGTATGCGAGGGTTCACTGTAGAAATAAGCCATAACAATCTCCTTTATTTTTGCGTTTATTTTTAATTAGCATTCGTATTTTTATTACTAAATATTATACCACCATAAAAGCCCTTCTGTCAAGCGGTAAATACAAGAGAAAACAGAAAAGATTTTCGTCGGATCCTGCAAATTTTTGTCTCATTTTGATAAAACCGCCAAAAATACGGTCATTTCTTCGACAGCATCGACCGCCACATCATGATCAGGAAGGAGGTCGGCATGATCTTGGACAAAAGATGCTGCATTTTTGTATACCAGTTCGTTACGTAGAGCATACGCCGCCGTTCTGCCGCCCGAACGCAACCGCGTACCACCCTTTCGGTTTTGAGGAGCGGCTTGTATGCCTTTGGCGTGCGGACGTCAGGCTTTTCCGCCTTGCCGAGAAACTCGGTCGCCACCCAGCCGGGGCAGAAGCAGGTCACAGAGATTCTGCGGTCGGAAAGCTCGTAACGCAAAGCGCGCGCATAATGCATGACGAACGCCTTCGATGCCGCATAAATATTAAAGCCGGGAAGCGGTGTAAAGCAGGAAGCGCTGCCAAGCAGGATCATGCGTCCGCCCTCACGCATATACGGAATCGTGCGGTTGGTAAGCAATACAAGAGAACGCACGTTGAGGTCGATCATATCGGATACCGTTTGTTCGGGTAGCTGCATGCAGTCTCCGAAAACCCCGAAGCCTGCCGCACCAACGTAATAGCAAAGCACCCTTCCCTGCTCCTTTAACAGATCCGTGACCGCGTTGATTCCCTCGTCGGTCAAAAGGTCGGCGGAAAGCACACTAACTGCCTCGGCACCCATCGAAAGCAATTCTTCCTTTAAGGACAGCAAACGATCGGTACGGCGTGCAACAAGGATAAAAGCATCCGCCTTTTTCTCCCGGCAAAGACGACGGGCAAATTCCATACCAATTCCCGACGATGCGCCGGTAATCAATGCAGCATTCATAAAATCCTCCAAAAAGCAACCTTGAATTTACATTTTTATAGATAGCGATTATTGCAACACACTGTGAAAGGCGATTGCCTTTCCGAGCAGATGAAACCGGCGAATCTCCTCGCCGAGCAACACGATCGGCTCGAATTTCGGATTCTCGGCAACGAGCAAGAGCTTTTGCTCGTCGGGATACCGATAGATGCGGCGCAGACAAAGCCGATCGTCAAGATGCGCCGCTATGATGTCTCCGTTTTTGATGGGAGCGCGGTGGCAGTATACCGTATCGCCCGACAGAATACGCGCGCCGCTCATTGCATCATCGACCGCCGTAACCGAAAAGCGATCGTTCGTTTCGGTGCCGCCCGCCGCAACGGTGAAGCAGGTCTCGGTCGGAACGGGCGCCGCATAGCCCATCAGGGCGGCAGGTGTTGTTCCGAGAATTTCCGACAGCGCCAAGAGCTTATCGCTCGGAACGGTGGCAATCTGTCCGTTCTCGTAGCGAAACACTGTCTGCCGCGATACGCCGAGCCGCTCGGCAAGCTCCTCCACCGTATACCCCAGCGTGCGACGCCTTGTCTTGATATTATCCCCCAGCCCCATAAGCCATCTCCTTTGTCGAAACACTGTTTTTGCGTTTCTTACCTTATTATTGTACCACACTGTCGCAAAAATTGCAACAGGTTTGACAAAAAATAAAAAATGTTGCACAAAATGCAACAAACCTCTTGACAAATGAACCATAATGGTGTATACTGAAAGCACAAGCCGACACAGGATACATAGGCGACATGCGGTGCGCAACGCGATTCGCCCCTTTTTCCGTCGGTATATTTTTCACGCAAATTGTTGCATATTATGCAACTTTTTAAGACAGGTTGTCACATTGCGTGTTACATCACACAAAAGAAAGGACAAAAACATGTTACATTTTGAAACGGGACTTTATGGCGAAGAGCCATTTTTCTGGCGGGATCCGTCGGATATCCGTGAAAAACTGCAAGCGGTAACGAGCAACATCGATCGCGCACGGCGCGAGGTTGCGGCGCTGCTGGCAATACGTGAGGAGCTGATCGGAGCAGTTGGTGAAGAAGCATACGATGAGGACTCCGTCGCGTATCGCCTGCTTTCCGAATTGGAAAACGAGATTGAGGAAGCGCTGGCGGCACTGACGGCAATGAAGGAAGAGCTTTCGGACTTTAAGGAGGAGCTTGCCGACACGCTGTACTTAATGAGAGGAAGGGGGTATGCATAATGGAAGCAAAGAAGCCCTTGCCCGTCCTGCCGCTTGACGTTTCGCGCACGGTGGTCTCGCTTTGCAACGATTATGACCGCCGCGCGAGGGAGCTGATACGCGGCGAAAAATCGCCGTCGGTGCTGACGCATTATCGCTATCTGAACGACACGATCGATGCGGCGATCGCAGAGGTATGCGAGGAGGGCATCCGCGAAGCCATGCGCCGCGACATCGGACTGAACCGCGGGCACCGCATGTCACCGATCTACTTTATGGCGGACAAGACCTACAAGAAGCGAAAACGCTTGTCCAAGCTTCGTATTGCCGAGGCACTTGCTCTGTTTTGAAAAAGAACGGGCAGAGTACAAGCCTAAAATGTAAAGTATAATTAACATTTTTGGGAGGCGCTCTCCGTATTTGCGGTTTCAACTTGTCTGTATTTTGCATTCGTTTGCTTCGATATTTGTATTTTATTAAAAATCAAGCTTTTTTTTCGATTTTCTATTGACTTTATAGGGAACGAGGTATATACTTTTACTAGTCGTTTTAAGACTGTAATTTTATATACTGTAAAATCGGAAGGAAACGCTATGGTAGCCGCAAAAACGAAACAGAACGCAATGGACATGATAAACGCTCCGCTTGCCAAGAACATGATTCTTTTCACGCTCCCTGTGATGGCGGTGGCGATCCTTCAATTCCTGTTCAACACCGCCGACCTGATCGTCGTGGGACAGTTTGAGGGTCAGGATGCGGTCGGCGCCGTCGGCACGACAGGCTCCCTGACAGGTTTGATCCTCTCGCTCTTTATCGGACTTTCGACGGGTACGGGCGTTTGCGTTTCGATCGCACTCGGCGCAAGGGACGAAAAGCGCGTGTCGGAGCTTGTCCATACTTCGCTGATCCTCGCCGTCGTATGCGGCGTGATCGTGGCTGCCGTCGGCTGGTTTGTCGCTCCCTTCTGCCTCTCCCTGATGAATACCAGTCCCGTCATCCTTGACGATGCCGTAAGCTACCTCCGTATTTACTTCCTCGGCGCGCCCTTTGTCCTCGTCTATAACTTCGGCTACAGCATTATGCGTGCCATCGGTGACACGCGAAAGCCTCTTTTCTTCATTCTTTTGTCGGGGGCGGTCAACATCGGGCTTAACATACTGCTTGTGACCGTTTTTCATCTCGGCGTTGCGGGCGTTGCGATTGCGACGGTTACCGCCTTCGCGCTTTCTGCCGTGCTCGTCGTACGAACGCTTTCGGGCTACGACAACGCCTGCCACTTCTCGTTCGAAAAGCTCTGTTTTGACACAAGCTGTGCGCTCGACGTGGCGCGCGTGGGCATTCCCGCAGGTGTCCAAAGCGCCATCTTCAGCATCGCCAATACGCTTCTGCAGGCGAGCGTCAACAGCTTCGGCGAGGCGGCGACCTCGGGCTGTGCGGCGGCAAGCGCGCCCGAACACATTACCTATCTTGCGATGCAATCCTTTATGAACACGGCGGCGGTCTTCGTCGGGCAGAATTACGGTGCAAGGAAATACGCACGGATACGTAAGATCGCATTCATTCTGATCGGTTACGCCGCGGCGCTCGGTATACTTATGTCGACCGTCACCCTGCTTCTGCATCAGCCGATCCTGTCACTCTATCTGTCGGGAGCACCTGCCGAAACGGCGTTCGGCATCGAAAAGCTCTTTACCGTCATGCCGCTCTACTTCTTCGTCGGCTTTATGGAAGTCTTGTCAGGCGTTTTGCGCGGTGTCAAGCTTTCGATCCTGCCCACGATCTCGTCGATCGTTTGTGTTTGCGGTGTGCGACTCTCCTGGATATTCCTCGTTTTCCCGATAGAAGCCTTCCACTCGGTCTCGAAGCTGTTTTACTGCTATCCGCTCTCCTGGGGCGCGAACACGCTTTCGGTTCTTGTGATTCTTCTCATCGTCCTGCCGCGCCGCTGTCCTGTGGAAAAGGCGGCAAAGCCCTCGGAGCAAAACGCACTCCGTACCGAATACTGAAACTAAGTTTGCTGATAGAAAAAGAGAGAACATTTCGGCTACAACCGATTTGTGCTCTCTTTTTGCTTTTTCCCCAAGCCCGTAGGGGGCGGCGTCTCTGTCGAGAGCAAAAGCGACGAAATTCGCTCTAATCTTGTAGGGACAGGCGTCCTCGACTGTCCGCAAAGGTATAAATGCAACGCAGAAGACAAAGATTAACCCCGACAGACTGTCGGGGTTGGTTTTATTCGGTTTTAAATTCTCTTGATACATTTATGGTAAACTCTGCGCTTTCTCCTGCTACGCGAATTTCAAATTCTTTTCCTTTTGCGTTATTTACGGTATAACTTGATTTTTCAGTCACACTGAAATCATGGATAATATCCAAATTTTCATCCAACAACACAATCCTCACATTCCCTTTGGTGCGAGCACATTCAACAGTAAATGTAATGGTTTCCGCTGTTCCATATGTTAATTGCAGAAGAGAAACGCCCGAAAGCGGCGTGGCAGCAGATGCTTCAACAGTATCCCCATCATGCAAATAATCTTCATCTGCATAGCTTTTTGATCCAGAGGTATTAAGGCCAAAAGCAACGCAATAGCACACATTATCTTCAGCGCATAAATCCTCATCAGTCAACACGGCTAACGAAAAGTCATCTTCCCCGTTTAAATCTTTGGTTTCAACCTTAAATTTGTTTATTAACAGGGTACAACTGCAAAGCGAAAGCATCGTGCAAAGACAAACGAGAATCGATAATACCTTTCTCAATCTCATATTTTTAAACTCCTCTCATAATCTTATC
>JAZLAP010000131.1:0-6019 GCA_045613265.1 Eubacteriales bacterium
GCATGCCAAAAATCTACCGAACCGTCCGTTTTTATACACCATCATCGCTCCGCATTTTTCGCAAGGATATGGAGAAACCTCAGGCGGAATTTCAATACTCTCACGCGTTACGGTCAAATCGGCATTTGCAAGCGATTTTTGAAAGTCAGCATATAATTCATCCAAAACACTGACCATCGTTCGCTTGCCGTTTTCAATATTATCAAGCTGATTTTCCATATCGGCGGTATATTTATAGTCAACGATATCAGGAAAATGCTCCAACATCAGCTTTGTGGTAACCTCACCGAGAGGTGTCGGTACAAGTACCTTCCCATCCCGCTTCACATAGCTTTTCATGATTGAAGCAAGAATGGGAGCATAGGTACTGGGGCGACCAATACCATTTTCTTCAAGAAAGCGTATCAATGATGCCTCGGTATATCTGGGCGGAGCCTCGGTGAAATGCTGCTCCTTGTGAAATTCTTTGATGTCGAAAAGCTGTCCCTCCTTGATGTCGGGAAGCTTGTTCATCTCTTCATCCTCAGATGCGTCATCGGTATTGTAGATTTCCATAAAACCGGGGAATTTCACGGTATATCCCCCTGTTTTAAATACATATCCTGCGTTTTCAAAGGTAATGGAAACCGTGCTGAGAATAGCGGGTGCCATCTGACTTGCCACAAAGCGCTCCCAAATCAACTTATAAAGACGGTATTGATCGGGAGAAAGATATTTTTTCACGTTTTTCGGTAGCACGGTAACGTTCGAGGGACGGATCGCCTCATGAGCATCCTGTGCGTTTGCTTTAGAGCGAAATACGCGCGGCGCTTTAGGAACGTAATCCTCTCCCATAGCATCCGCAATATACGACAGTGCCGCATCCTGCGCCACCTTGGAGATACGAAGCGAATCGGTACGCATATAGGTGATAAGACCTTGCACACCGCCGTTTTCGGCGCCCAGATTAACACCCTCGTATAGCTCCTGTGCGATCTTCATAATCTTCTGAAGCGGGAAGCCGAGCTTGCGCGATGCCTCCTGCTGCATGGTCGATGTCGTAAAGGGCGGTGCAGGCTGCTTTTGCTTCTGTACGCGCTTGATCGACGTTGTGCGGAAGCTACCGGAAGTAACCGCTTTTTCAATCGCTACCGCCTCGTCGGCATTCAATACGCGGAGATGGCCGTCCTTCGTCCCGAAGAACTTTGCCGTAATGGCATCCGTCTCTCCGCCGGAAAGCAAAACGTCAAGCGACCAATATTCAGACGGCACAAAAGCGCGGATCTCGTTTTCGCGCTCTACAACGATACGTGCTGCCACCGACTGTACGCGTCCTGCGCCCAAGCGACTCTTGACATTTTTCCAAAGAAACGGACTCAGCTTATACCCGAGAACACGATCCAAAATACGGCGCGCCTGCTGTGCGTCCACAAGATTTTCGTCGATGGCACGCGGTTCCTTGATTGCCGCCTTGATCGCGGGCTTTGTGATCTCGTTAAATGTCACACGGCAGACCTTGCTTGCCGGAATGTCCAAAACGTTTGCCAAGTGCCACGAAATAGCTTCTCCTTCACGGTCAGGGTCGGTTGCAAGGAATATTTTGCCCGCATTCTTGGCTTCCTTTTTCAGCTTAGCGATAATATCGCCCTTACCGCGAATATTAATATAATCCGGCTTGAAACCATTTTCTACATCAATACCGAAACGGCTCTTCGGCAGATCACGAATATGTCCACTCGATGCAAGAACTTTATAGTTGGCACCAAGGTATCCCTTGATGGTTGTTGCTTTAGCAGGTGATTCCACAATAACTAAATTTGACATACGCATATAGAGAGCGCCGCTCTCAAGAACCTTTCTTTAGGATAATATTCAGAGGTGCAAAAGCACCGTAAGAAACAAGTATATTATTTTTTGCGATATCTGCCGCCCGGAAGCAGCTCGGTACAGTCAAGAACCTCAAGCATCGTCAAAGCCGTCATGACCTTGGCAAACGGAATACCGCTTTCCTCCGAAATTTCATCTGCCGTTATACCGGCCTCGGTCAGCTTTCCGTATACGGCAAGCTGGTCCTCATCAAGGCCCGGCGGCGGAGCAGAGGTTACCTTTTTTATTTTCGTCTCGGATGTAGTCTCAACCGTTTGAGCGGATGCTTCCATAAATGCATCCTCGTCTACGGCTGGCGTATAAGCCGTTTTGTCCCGACTGCGGCGACGTGACTTTTTGCCCGGTGCATCCCAAACAACACCGTAAAAATCAATCGTTGCATTTCTATCGACAGAAACCGGCAAAAGCAAGCGCGACATATCGACGTTGCGAAGCTGATTTTTCGGAAAGCTGTCCAGAATATCGTCGGCACACGTGACCACCTTGGCACCCTTTTGAATCAGATAATTGCCGGCGAAGCTCTGGCGTTGATCTATGTTACCGGGAACGGCAAACACGCGACGATTTTCATCGAATGCCTGTTGCGCCGTAATCAGTGCCCCGCTTCCCTCCGATCCTTCAACGACAAGAGTTCCTGCCGAAAGACCGCTGATAATACGGTTGCGTTCGGGAAAATGATGTGCGATCGGCGCAGATGTCGGCGGATATTCACTGATAAGCAGACCGTGCTTGATCACGTGATCTGCAAGCTTTTTATGCTCCGGCGGATAAATACGGTCGTGTCCCGAGCCGAGAACGGCAATGGTCTTGCATCCCTTTTGCTTAACACTAAGTGCGCCGGCAGCTGCCACGCCGTCAACACCGCGCGCAAGTCCGCTGACAACGATTCCTCCGGCGCGGACAATATCATGCGCGATCGCAAACGCCACCTTTGAGCCGTATTCAGACATCTCGCGCGTGCCAACCACCGAAATCATGAACTCTTTGTCAAAATTGATAAGCTTTCCGCGGTAATACAAAACGATCGGCGGGTCGCTGATCTGCTTCAATGCCGCCGGATAAGCGGCAGATCCGAGTGTCATAATGCCGATACCATGCATAAAGCAACAATCCATCGTTCGCCGTGCGGGAACAAGATCCTTTTGCAAGAGCAACGCGATCGAGCCGTGAAGACGCGAAGGAACGGCGTCCCTGATCCTTTCGGGATCGGTGCAATAAATATCGTACGGATGTGAAAATTCCTGCAAAAGCAGATTTGCAACACGAGGCTTGCAGGACAAGCTCAGCCAAAGCCAATACAGGTTATCGCTCATACGATGCACCTCCCAAGGTTAGAGTTTGCTTTGCTCCCACATAAACAGCGCAGCTGCGACCGATGCGTTTAAGGATTCGGTCGCCTTCGAAATCGGAATATAAACGCTACCGTCACAGATCTCCGAAATTTCCTTCGGAATACCGTGCCCCTCGTTACCGATCACGACGGCATCACGTGCCGTCATGCAGGCAGCGGAAAAAGGGATGGCAGATTCGGACAGCTCGGCAGCATAAATCCTCCGCCCGCTCTGTTGAAGATCGGCAACAACGGCGGCAAAATCCTGAACGGCTGTCACCTTGACACGGAACAGACTCCCCATCGACGCACGTAACGTTCGCGGATGGTAAACGTCCGCCGAATCGGCACTCATGATAATATGATCAGCGCCAAAAGCAACGGCGCTGCGGACGACGGCACCGAGATTTCCGGGATCACGCATTGCATACAACAGAATTATGCGCTCGTCGCTTCCCACGAAACCGCTTATACTATTTATTATAGTACATTTTTTCAAAAAATCAAGATGTTTTACAACACTTATTACGCCTTGCGGTGATTTTTCTGTAGAAATTTTTTCAAAACAGCTTGAAGTCAGCGGAAATACCTCCGTGTCAGCATATTTTCCACTCGAAAGCTTTTCCTCGATCAAAGGAAGAAGCGTATCTCGGCGAGCCTCGTCAAAGTAGACCTCCCGAATCGGAAGACCGACATCCGCTGCTTCCGAAAAAAGCTTGATACCGTCCACCGCAAATACTCCATGCTCTTCTCTGTATTTACGCTCCTGAAGCGAAGACACGTAGATCACACGTTGATTTTTCCTGCTGCTTATCGTTTCACGAATCCACATAAAAACACCTTTCTGACGAAAAGAATCCACTCTAAAACGTAAAAAAGCGCGTCATGCGCGCAAGACACTGTTGGCGTATAAAACGAAGAAAGCCCGTTCGGACACACGCACATACGCATGCCCGAACGGGTAATTCTTAAAGGGCGGCCTTTGCCTTCTCGACGAGTGCGGCAAATGCTTCCTTGTCAGAAATCGCGATCTCGGAAAGCATCTTGCGGTTCAGATCAATGCCTGCCTTCTTAAGACCGTGCATAAACGTGGAGTAGTTAACGCCACAAACCTTCGCCTGAGCCGAGATACGTGCGATCCAAAGAGCACGGAAATCTCTCTTCTTCTGCTTGCGGCCAACAAAAGCGTAATTACCGCTCTTCATTACCGCCTGTTTTGCCATGCGGAAGTGCTTGCTCTTCGCGCCGAAGTAGCCCTTCGCAGCCTTCAATACACTCTTTCTTCTCTTGCGCGTCATCATAGCGCCTTTAACTCTTGCCATCTTATCTTATCCTCCTAAAATTCTTGTGCAGGCTCTTATCACTTCTGGATAAGAGTTCTGATAGCGGGTGCAAAGCATTCGCTGAGGGTAGCACCCTTACGAAGGCTTCTCTTGCGCTTCGCGGTCTTAATGCCGAGCTTATGACGGCGGTTGGTGTGGTTGACCTTTACCTTACCGGTTCCGGTAACGTCAAATCTTTTTGCGGACGCCTTATGCGTTTTGATTTTTCCCATGGTTTTAACTCCTTCTAATAATAGTGATCCGACATTGCGGAAAAATGGAAACTTATTTGTTTTTTACGGGTACAAGCAGAACGGACATAAATCTTCCTTCCGTAACAGCACCCTTCTCCGATGTACCGACCTCGGCGCAAGCGGCAATGAAACGATTGATCACTTCAAGACCGATCTCGGTGTGAGACATCTCACGTCCCTTAAAACGAATAACCGCTTTCACTTTGTCGCCGCCCATCAGAAACTTCTTCGCATGATTTACGCGTGTTTCAAAATCATGGGTGTCGATACGGCAAGAAAGCTGAACCTCCTTGACCTTTGCAACCTGCTGATTCTTCTTTGCTTCTTTCTCACGCTTTTCACGCTCGAAACGAAATTTACCGTAATCCATAACGCGGCAAACCGGCGGGGTTGCAGTAGGAGCAATGAGAACGAGATCGAGATCGCGCGAATACGCATACTCCTTCGCATCGTTCAGAGTCATAATGCCAAGCTGCTCGTTTTCCGGTCCGACAACACGAGCTTCCTTTACATGGATCTCGTCGTTGATCTGCAAATCTTTTGTGCTGCTAATCGTCGTATACCTCCGTAAAAAAATAAACGCGTGCAGAAAAAAACCGCACGCACCCACTTTTCGCAAAAGAAAAGGAATATATGGAGACCATACGCGCACGGAAGCGGTATGGTGAGAACGGTTCATTCTGCTTTTCATCGGCCAAAACCGATAACACCGATATTATAACACCTTCATCGCGATTTGTCAAGGGAGTTCTGCAATTTTTTTAAATGTTTTTTCTTTTTTCAAAAAATCTACGTTTTCCACAAAAAAAATCGCTCAAAATTGTATGTTTTACGAATTTACAAATTGAAAGACGTGTTGTATAATGTTAACACAAACACGAGTGACACACCTTCGAAGTATCAATCTCATGATACCGCACGGAGAATCGCATCACTTGTGCTTTTGTTTTTTGCTGCCCTATCATCCTTTCAATGTTGATGATTCGATATTTTAGCTTGCTATTTTACAATTCAAGTTTGCTATTTTAAAAAAAATATAAATTTTTAAATAAAGTATAGCAATTTGCAGAATAGTATGCTATAATAATATGAATGTCGTCGGAGGCACGTGTTGCTTCGCATTCCGAATAAGTATAATTCCCGTGAGGTTCTACATAATGATTGAAAACAAGAAAACGAAAATAAAAGAAATGGATTCCGACAGCGTTACGCTTCCTATGATTCCTCTGCGCGCGCTCGTATCTTTT
>JAZLAP010000132.1:0-13300 GCA_045613265.1 Eubacteriales bacterium
CTTCTCGACCAGCTCTTCTATTTTGGAAATCTGTCCAACGTCACGATAGAGGGCATTGGCTTTACCGGAACGACCGACACCTATATTATGGATAAGGGCTACATCACGGGACAGACCGGTTACCAGAAGGATGGCGGCATTGAAGGCTTTTTGCCCTTTGCTGCCATATACGGTGAAAATTTAAACAATATTCGCATTACCGCATGCAGCTTTAACGAGATCGGTTGTGACGGCATTTCCCTGCGCGGCGCACTCAGCAATGCGTATATCGAAAACAACGAATTTACCAGAATCGGCGGCTCCGCGATCCGTATCGGCAACAACGTGGACTACGACAAGAACAACTACAACAACGATATTTACATTCGCCAGAACTATATCGATTACACGGGTGTCTTCTTCACCAGCAACGTTGCCATCGCCGTCTACCACGTGGATGGGTTGCGGCTGATGCACAACACAATCAAAAACTCGAACTACTCTGCCATCAGCGTCGGATGGGACTGGAGTGCCAACGACGGCAAGACTGTCAACGTGCGTGACGCCGAGATCGCATGCAACTACATCGAGGGCTTTATGCTCGGTATGAAGGACGGCGGTGCGATCTACGTGCTCGGCGGCAATGCGGCGGCAAGCAACGAAACGCTTTTGAATCAGCTTTACGACAACTACTGCGTTGTGTCCGAGGACACCGGTATGCTGGCAGGAACGAAGACGGGTACGTGGACGGTTCTGTACCATGACGGTGCGGCATCGCACTGGCACACGCACCACAACGTGATCTACTCGCGTCACAGCACCAATCCTACGAAATACAGCTATATTTCGTACCAGTCGATCAGCGCTCAGCAGACCTACAACAACCTCTCCGAGTTCAACTTCCTGATCGGTACCGGCGAGGAATACTGGCTCTTCGGCGGCGGCTACACGCAGAACAACGGCACCGACAACTTCGGACAGGTCTTCCGTAACAACTACGTCTGCAAGGACAGTGCCGCCGCGCTTGAGGAGGAAGACATCATGAGCATCATCGAGCAGTCGGGCTGTGACGGTGCGATGGGCATTCTTCCTGAAAATTAAAGAACCGAGAATATGCCCCGAACAACGGGGCATATTTTATATCAGCGGATATGAACGGAGTCTTATTATGCAACAGTTAACAAAAAAATACGGACTCGCGACGGCGATCGCCATGGTGGTCGGCATCGTCATCGGCAGTGGCATTTTCTTCAAAGCAGAAGAAATCCTCGCCTATACGGCGGGAAGTATTCCGCTCGGTATTCTCGCATGGGTAATCGGTGCCGTCATTATGCTGACGAATATGCTCGCCTTTGCGATGATGGCAACGCGCTTTGCCAAAATGAACGGTCTTGTCGATTACGCAGAAGCAACCTGCGGCAGAACCTATGCCTATCTCGTTTCACACTTTGCATCCGTCATCTATTACCCCTCAATCACGGCAGTGCTTGCATGGGCGACGGCACGCTATACCGTGGCCCTTTTCGGCGCGTCTCCCGCCTCTGCGGCGTGTATCGCAGTCGGCGCGTTCTATCTGATCCTCTCGTATGCGGTGAATGCACTTTCGCCGCGGATCGCGGGTAAAATACAGGTATCGGTCACGGTCATCAAGCTGATCCCGCTCGCCATGATCGCCGTTGTCGGTCTCCTTTACGGACTGCTTTCGGGACAACTGGCGGACAGCCTGTCGCACGGTGCTTTGGCAAGCGGAGCGGAAATATCCTTCTTCCCTGCCATTATCTGCGCCGTATTTGCCTACGACGGCTGGATCATTGCCACGACCATCAACGCAGAGCTGCGCGAGCCGAAGAAAACGCTTCCCCGTGCGCTTCTGTTCGGCGGTATACTGATCGCCGCCGTCTACGTTCTCTATTACCTCGGACTTGCCGGTGCGGCGTCGGGCGAGGAGCTTCTGTTGGACGCCACGCTCCCCTATACCCGTCTCTTCGGTCAGGTCGGCGGCCTTCTCATTCGCATTCTGATCATCGTATCCTGCTTCGGTACGCTGAACGGTGTGATGCTCGCCTCGGTGCGCGGCTTTTACGCCCTGGCGGTGAGGGGTGAGGGCTTTCGCCCCAAGACGCTCGCCTCAGTCGATCCCGAAACCAACGTCCCCGTCAATTCCGCCATCCTGTCGCTTTTGCTTTGCGGCGCATGGTTTCTGTATTTTTACGGTACCAATCTGGCAGATACGCCGTGGTTCTTCGTCTTTTCCTTCGATTCGTCGGCGCTGCCGATCGTCAGCCTGTATGCACTGTATATCCCGATCTTCGTTATGTTTATGATAAAGACGACACACGCTTCTTGTCTGACACGCTTTGTCATTCCCTTGCTTGCCGTTCTTGCCAGTGCCTTTATGGTCGTTTGTGCCGTCCTCGCGCATCGGATGTCGGTCGTCTATTACCTGATCCTCTTCGCCGTCATCATGGCGATCGGCGCGATCCCTCTTTTTCGCAAGCAGAAGAAGCAGTCATTGACAGAAGAATAAAATCACAATATAAAAGCTCTGTACGCAAAGCGCAGTGACGCATCGGAGAGCCAAAAGAAGCAGGGAGAGATTTTACGGTCTCTCCCTGCTTCCTTTAAAATTGTCAGCACATAAAAGGAAAACGGCAGACGAATCTGCCGTTTTCGAAATATCGGTTATATATTAGCCGAGGATCAGCTGAAGTGCGCCGCCGGGGTTGCCTGCGTTGTACTTCGGCATCTGCCAGCCTGCGTTCCAACGCTTCAGCTCTGCCTTGTTGGTCGAGAGCGAGTTCAGCTTGGTCGAGCCGCTGGAAACAGACTGTGCGAGCGAGTTCTCGTCGGCAACTGCGCTGACGCAGTCAACCTGGAGCGAGAAGTAAACAACGTCACCGGTATTGAGCTTAGCGCCCCAGTTAGCCGAGCCGGGCGTTGCACCGAGAGGATTCTCTTCGTTGATGGCAACGGTGGGCTCTGCGTATGCGGGAAGTGCATATTCGAGAGCGTAACCTGCCTTTTCGCCCTGCGAAAGGATGCGAGGCGTGCCGTCTTCGAAGTTGATGTCGGTCATGACGTTACCCTCACCGTCGCGGATGGTGGTGGCATACTTCTTGTTGGTGCCGAGCCAGTCAAGATACTTGGAAACGCTAGAGGCACCCGAGTAGAGGTGGAAGCCCATAGCATCAAGGCACAGCTTCGAGTAGAAGTTGTTGATACCGTACCAGACCTCAACGCCGTCGTTCTCGTAGGGGTTAGCGATCGAGCAGTAGTCTCTACCCTCGGTAACAACGATCGAGTCGTCTACCTCGATGTAGAAGTAGATGTAATCGCCGTCCCAAGCCATGTAGAGGCGGCCGTCAAGGATACCGGACTTATGGTAGTTCTCCATCTCCTGAGTCCATTCAGCCTTTACGGTTTCCTTCTGCTCAGCGGTCAGGCTATCGTCAAGATCGATGTCCTCAAGGGTCGTGTACTTGTTGATCTTATCGGAGAGGCTGAGGTCAGTCGTGGAAGAACCGACACCCGAAACCTTCGAGGAAATGGGGTGCTTATACATAACGCCCATCTGAACGTAAGAGTCGTCCTTCAGACCGTCGATCGTGATCGCGCCGGTCTTCGGAATGATGCCGTCTGCACCCTTGAAGGTCACGGTGAAGGTAGCGTCAGCGGCGAGAGCGGTACCGATGGTAACGTCCTCTGCGTCAGACTGCCATGCACTGAAGATCATGCCGTAAGGAACAGCAACAGAGGTGTTGATCAGTGCAACACTGTCCTCTGCCAGGTAGTAGCCTGCAACCTCGGGGTAAGCAACGATACCGGTCTTATCCTCAAGTCCGTTGTACTGGTCGGTCGTGTAAACCACGTAGCCGTTCGTAGCGGGGATCTTGTCGGAGGGGATACGCTCGCCGTCATATACCTCAACGGTCGAGATCACGTTGCCCATGAAGTTCTTGAAGGTTACGGTATGTACAGCCTTGGGGGTGTACATAGCGTATACGTCCATGTTCGCGGTAATGCCGTTCTTCTTGTAGTCGGATGTGCTCCAACCGTCAAAGTCATAGCCGTCAACGCGCACCTTCGAGGTCGAGGGAGCGGATACCTTGTTACCGTAGGTCTCTTCCACCTTGGTCTGCGCGTAGGTCTTGACATCACCGTTCTCTGCATCCCATTCAGCGATGCCGTAATGGAAGGTAACGGTGTACTTTACAGACTCAGCGGGCTCAGACTCGGACTGAGACTGCGACTGCGAGGGTTGTTCCTCGGATTGCTTTTCGCTGCTTTCTTCGGGGCCGCACGATACGAGCGTGAAGCACATAACGAGCGAAAGCGCGAGGAGCATAAGAAGTGCCTTAAGTTTCATAAAAAATTCTCCTTTTTCTTTTTTATACGGGAAATGAAAATATAGATTTTTCCTGTATGTCTACATTATAGCAAAGTCGGACATAAAATGTCAATACTTTTTCGAAAACTTTGGCATTTTGTTTCTTTTTCTTCGGATGTTTTTGTGCATTGTGACGATTTTCTGCAAGATCGCAACATGCTGTTTGCACGAAATCCTGCACGAGAACTCAAAAAGAATGTTTTATGCATTATTTCCGGTCAAAGCTTGCGAAAACGAAAGAATCTCCTCAGGTAGAATTTTGAGAACACGGCGGTCGTAGGAAAGGAGTCCGTTCGTCTCATCCTCGATGTCAGAAAGCTGTGTCAGGACGGCGGCGGAGAGCCCTTTTTCGACAAGCGGCAGCAGACCGTTCCGAAAAAGATCCTGCAGCATACGGACAAACGCCTCGCGCGTTTCGCATTTGGCATAACCGAAGGCGTGCGCGGGATCGAAAACGTGCCCCTCGGGAACATAGGAAAAGCCACCGTACTCCGAAAGAATCAACGGTCTCTTCCCTACCCGAAGACGCGGCTTGCGGAAATACACGTGGCGGCTGTCCACGTCGGACAAAACGCCCGAAAACCACCCCGATGCCGTATCGATCACGCGCGTTGCATCGATAGCGCGTAAACGGCGGTACATGTCGCTGCCCGAAAACTGTCCCCACCCCTCGTTAAAGACAGTCCAATAGACGATGGACGGGAAGAAGGAGAGGTAGTGCACCGTCTTTTCCATTTCGCGGACAAAGGCGTCGCGTGTCTTTTTGTTTCTGTGGAATATGTCGGGAAGGCGACGGATGCCGACCGTCGGAAGCGCGGTATCGCGGAAAAAGGAATAGCCGCCATTGTTGACCATATCCTGAAAAACGGCAATGCCGAGACGGTCGCAGGTATAATAGAACAGCTCAGGCTCAAGCTTGATATGCTTGCGAAGCATATTGAAGCCGAGCGATTTCATCGTCAGGATGTCGCTTTCGTACAGCGCAGGACTTGCAGGTGCGAAAATGCCGTCACTGTAATAGCCCTGATCGAGAACGCCGTGGAAGAAATAAGGCTTTCCGTTCAAAAGAAGGCGCGGAACGCCGTCGTGCTCACCTACGGTCACGGTACGCAGTGCAAAGTAAGAGCGAACACGGTCGGTATCGGTCTCGACGGTAAAGTAATAAAGGTGCGGCGTTTCGGGTGTCCAATTATTTGGAGCGGCGACCTGCAATGTCAAAACGCCGTTTTCGGTTACGTAATCGCGTTCCTCTCCGTCGAGTCGGATACGGGCATTCGGCACGCCGTCAAGCGTGATGCGTACACTGTCACGGGAAAGGATCTCGACCGAAAGCTCGCGTATATATACGGACGGAACGCTTTCGAGCCAAACGGTCTGCCAGATGCCGGAGATTGGCGTATACCACATGCCGCCGCGCTTTTTCCTCTGCTTGCCGTAAGGCAGAACGGCATCCGAAAGCATATCCGTCACCGCAACGACGAGTGTATTTTCTTCGGTCAGTGCATCGGTAACGTCGAAGGAAAAGGGCGTGTAGCCGCCAACGTGGCTGCCGATCGTCACGCCGTTCAAAATGACCGTGCAGCACTGATCGACCGCACCGAAGTGCAGAAGCACACGGTCGCGGAGAAAGTCCTCCGGCAGTGTGAAGGTACGGGTGTACCAAAGCGTTTTGCTTTCGGGGAAACGGCGGTGGATCCCCGACAAAAGCGATTCGGGCGGAAAGGGCACGCATATTTTGCCGATGGTGTCACCGTCGGCAGGGGCATCCCCGTCTGTTATGCCAAAATCCCACGCTCCGTTCAGGCAAAAAAAGGAGTCGCGTTGCATATGCGGACGCGGATAAACATTGTGCGGGATCTCGGACAGGGCTTCGCCTTCCTTTGTCAACAGATCAATCACGCTGTGCAACCTCCTCTCGTTTCAAGCAATGAAAAAACGGGATCAAAAGGGCAAAAAGCAGAAGAATTACGAGCAACGCCGCGAAAAAGATGCTTGCGTTCGGCAAAAAGGAGCGCGTTCCGTCGTCGTTCAGGACGGTATCGGCGTTTCTGAGGACGAAAGCACCGATCGCAGGTCCGACAACACCGGGAATCAGTACCTGCCCTACGATGCGCAATCCCTGAAACATTCCTGCCTTGCCGCTTGGTGTACGGTCGCGAAGCATCGCGCCAAACACCGCCGCCCCCGTAAGGTAACCGCTCATCATCAGAAGCGAGCCGATAAAGACGAGTGCCGTATGTGTGAAGAAAAACAGCAGAAGGTAGCCGAGCACCAGCATGAGAAGCGACGGCGGCAGTACGCGGCGAAAGCCCCATTTGTCGTAGAGTCTGCCGTAAAGCGCGGTCACAAAAGAGGCAAGAATAATTGCGGGCGCCATGATGAACACGTAGTTATCCATGGCAAGCGTTTTGCTGTAATACAATATGAGATACGGCATAAAAATCTGAATGGAAATCCCGAATACCGCGAAGCCGACGAGCGTAAAATAGAACATCGGATGCTCACGGATGACAGAAGGACGGAAGCCGTACACGATATTTTTGAAATAGGCGCTGTTTTCCGCGCGGCGTGTGGTAGTCTCCTCAATAAGAAAGAAGCCGAGGACACCGATCAGAAGGACGGCAACTCCCACGATCAGGAAAACGGTCGTCCAGCTTTCGGCACGCCCGAGATCGAAGGACATAAATCCGCCGAAGACCGCAAGGATCGCGAGCAGCGGCATCATGGCATTCAACCCCTCCGCAGCACCGCGACCGCCATCTGCGGTAGCATCGGTCAGCCATGCGTTAAAAGCCGCATCGTTTGCCGTCGAGCCGAAGAAGGTCATGACACAGTCAAGCAGGATCACAAGCGTGACGCAGATCGCAGACGCCGAGGCGGCGGCAGGAAACAAGGCGGAAACGGTATCGGTGCGCACGAAGGCAAAGCCGATGATCGACACGCCCCACAGAATATATCCGCCCGCAATGAAAAGGCGGCGGCGACCGAGCTTGTCCGATAAAGCCCCCATCAGTAGCGTCGTGAGCGTTGCGGCGATTGCCGAGGCGGCAACCATCTTTGAAATATCGTCTGCGCTTGCACCGAACATTTCATAAATAAATACGTTCAGATACATGTTTTCGATCACCCACGCAACCTGACCGATCAATCCGAAGATACAAAGCGCGGCAAAAAAACGCGGTGTTTTCTTCTTTTGTATCATTTCATTCATAAAAATCCCTCTCTGTAAAGTTTTCCGTCTCATAGTATAACACATCCGTAGTTTTTTTGCAATAGTCCTTGACAATCCGCCTGTAATTTGATATAATGACATACAGTTTTAACAATATTCTGTATTTTCGAGGTGTGGCGCAACTCTCGCGCGCTTGGTTTGGGTGAGCAAGTCAAAACGGTTGATAACCGTTTTGGCGCAGCGAAGTCCGCCAAAGCGGAAAAAAAGCAAGCGGCGGCAACAACGCGCCGCTTTTTGCCCAGCGACGCGGACAGGGAGTCCCCTTTTCTGTGCCTCGCTCTTTACATAGGTTATATTTTTCGAGGTGTGGCGCAATTGGTAGCGCGCTAGCTTTGGGAGCTAGATGCTGCAGGTTCGAGTCCTGTCACTTCGACCAAAATCGCGGTTTTGACCGCAGTTGAAGCCGCAGGGGATACTCTGCGGCTTTAGTTTTTATACACTAATTGGAGTAACTTTATGATGAATTTGTTTAAGAAGTTGTTTGAATCCAAAAGTGGCAGTCCGCAATATGATATGAATTCATTGGATGGTATAAATCAAATACAAATTCCAAAATATGAGCAGTTACAAGGCATGGGAGATCCTTCTGGCAATATTGAATACATATTGCAGAAAAAAGCAACAGAACATAAGCGAAATGGTAGAATGGATTTAGCAATTGCATGTTTAAGAAAGTCTAATGAAATTTTTCCCCATTCAAACTTTTCTTGGCCCAAAAAAGATTATCTTAGATTAGTGGAATATCTAAAATTAGATAGGCAATTCGGTGCGGCGCGCATTGAAGAACAGAAAATCAACAAGCTGTTTGAAAGCATGGAAAGTGATCGAAAAAAAGAAGCTCAACGCATAAACAAGGAAATTTACGGAGATTGTGATATTGTTTCAACAAATGAAACTTATTTTGTCTGTTCTGAATGTGCAAAATATATTAAAAGATATTTTAGCATAAGTGGCAAGAACAAAAAATATCCTAAATTGCCAGAGTATCTACTTACCCCATCCCCCGAACACAAATATTGTGCTATTACCCTTTATCCACTTCTCGATAACGTTAGTGAACCCGCTTGGAATTATACCGGGAATTTTGTCAAATATTGCAACAGACCATTTGTTGATGAACGAACATTAGAGCAAAGAAAATTGTTTGATAAAGAAGTGGCAGAAAAAGAAGAACTTGCATTGGATAAGGAGTTTTATGATTTAATTTTCGAAAAGTTTCCAGATATTGCACCAAAATCATTTGGAGGATATAGGAGAATGAAAGCTTCAAACTCGGAAAACTACCAGCAGTTGCTAAAAAAGGCAAAAGAATGTTTAGGATTTGACTTCTATTCTCAAAGCAAAAAATGAAAAAAATAATAATTGACTGCAATATTTTCGACAAAATGATATTCGACAAAGACCTTCTGCTTCAATCTCTTGGCGAATATGAATATTTTATAATTTCCATACAGTATGATGAACTCAAAAAAATCCCAAATTCTAAAAAAGAATGGAGAGAATCCTTACTTTCCCTTATCGATATATTGAAAATTACTACTGTATATACTACACCTGCAATTTATGGAAAAGTAAAATATGGTTTAGCAAAATATGGAGGTGACACAGACGCATTCAATAAGATTCTGAAAACAACAAGAAGCAATATCAACGATGCTTTAATCGCAAGTTCTGCAATATCTCATGAATATATTTTGGTAACAGATGATAACGAGCTGCGTAGAAAAATGAAAAATAACAATTATGAGGTAATGACATACTCTGAATTGTTAAACGACATAAAAAACATTGTACATAAAGTATGAGTTTTTCTTTGCTTCCTCCGACACAACTTAAGGGCTGACGGTTTCCGTCAGCCCTCTGCGTTATCTTTTCTTATAAATCACAAGCTCGGGATTTTCTCCGTTTTCCTCATACGTGCAGACAAGAAGAAAATCCATATTACCGGCAATTCCGAAGCACCGGTTTCCGCCAAACTCACATTCAAGCTGATTTGCAAGGTAGGTGGTGTTATCATCAAGGAATTTTACCTTTTGTCCATTCGGGAGCGAGTATTCCATATTGATATAACCGCCTACAAGGAAATTGAGCGTTTTGACTTCGGGCATTCCTTCGATATGTAAATCGTTAAATTCGCGGATAAGCTGCTCCTTGAATTTCTTGAAATTTTCATCACCGCCAAGCTCCGCATAGCGTTTCCAATAGTTGAGCTTCGGAAGATGCTCATCAAAATACGCTCTCGCCTGATCGGCAGGAAAGTTTTCGTTTGACATATGACCGACCAAAAAATCGGTCAGTTCTTCAATGCTTGTATAGCAAAAGTTGCCGTCGGCATAACACCACTTACAGTATTCCTCGTTAAAAAAGCCGTCGGGTTCTTTGCTGATATTGCTATCCTCAAGAGGCATTCCGCAGCATTGGCAGATCAGATTTTGGGGTGAGCCGAGAAGCGTATTGATCGAAACGTCAAACTCTTTTGAAAGAAGCTTCAGCGTTTCGGTGTTTGGTATCGTTTCGCCCGTTTCCCACCGAGACACAGCCTGTCTTGTAACGAATATCTTTTCGGCAAGTTCCTCTTGGGAAAGTCCTTTTTTCGTTCGTAATTCGTAGATTATATCTTTCGTTTCCATAAAATCACCACCTTTGTTAGCTGTGATTATATTATAGCACGAGCTGTTGGCATTGACAAGCAACTGTCTGTTGCTATCTGCTCGACAAATTCTTATTTATCGATGAGTTTATTATATCATATTTTTATGAATATTTCAATCGTTTGCTTGACACATATCTATATTCATGATATAATACCTGTGTTGAATATTAGTCACCGGAGGCTGTGTACCGTAGTACCGTAATGCCGGATTAGGTGTCCAAGTGAGCTTGGGTTATTGCATTTGCAAAGCCTGAGCTCTATTTTTATTTTCGGAGGTATTTTATGAAAAACACAAAGGTTACTCTTGTTCCGCTTACGGCAGACGACCGTGAGCAATTCATCCTTGACAACCAATGGGCGTTTAAGTACGGCGCGATTGAGGAATTCGGCGAGCGCGACGATCACCTTGACGATGACGGTGAGATCATCTCCCGCAAAACCATCGAGCATTGTATCGATTCTCCCGACAGTGAGACCTACCGCATCGTTGTTGACGGCAAGAAGGTAGGCGGTGTTATTTTGAAGATCAACGAAAAAACGCATCACAACGAGCTTGAAATCCTGTTCATTTCCCCCGAAGAACACAGCAAGGGAATCGGTTACGGCGCGTGGCAGGCTGTCGAGGCTTTGCATCCCGAAACCGAGGTCTGGGAGACCTGTACGCCATATTTTGAAAAGCGCAATATTCATTTTTACGTGAATAAGTGCGGCTTTCGGATCGATGAGTTTTGGTGCGAGTACTTCGCGCCGGAGCACGGAATGCCCGACGACGAGGAGCAGAGGCCGGACGAAGGTCCCGATGAAATGTTCCACTTTGTAAAGGTCATGAAATAACGGTATATTTCTCTCTTTTTTCCGTAACCTAAAAAGAAACGGCTTTTGCGGAGGCAAAATGGATATGATTAAGGTCATACTGACATCGTTTCTTTCGGTAGCGGCGTTATTTATCATTACAAAAATTATGGGACACAAGCAGGTGGCACAGCTTGACTTCTTTGATTACGTTTCGGGAATCACCATCGGCTCGATCGGTGCGGAGCTTGCAACCGAGCTTGAAAAACCCGAAAGACCGCTGATCGCGCTTGCCATTTACGGTTTGGCATCGTCGATATTGAATCTGATCGCCCATAAAATACCCAAAACACGCAAATATATCAACGGAACACCAACAATCCTGATGAATGATGGCAATCTCTATCGGAAGAATCTGAAGCAAGCCAAGCTCGACTTATCCGAGTTTATGCTCCTTTGCCGCGAGCAGGGATATTTTGACCTTGAAGAAATACAGACTGCGGTCTTTGAGCACAACGGAAGGCTCTCGATTCTGCCCAAGGCGGCGAACCGTCCCGCAACTCCCGACGATTTGAAAATCACGGCAAAAGCGACGCACATCGGTGTGGAGGTCATTATGGACGGGCGCGCGATGGGGGAGAATCTTTCGCGTATCGGACGCAACGCGAACTGGTTGACAAAACAGTTGAAGGCGCAGGGATATCAGGATACAAAGGAGATTTTTCTCGGCGTTTATCGCCCGGAGGAGGATAAGCTGACGCTCTATCCGAACGGATAGCTTCAGTATGTGCCGATAGAAAAACAAGCCTTTTGTTTGTATGAGATGCTTGATGCAACAACATTCTTCCATTCTGCCGTAAGGGCTTTCCGTTGCTTTCCGTTTTTCAAGATCGTATCGTGTTCGCCCGTATCCCTTCGCCGGATTCTTATTTGCCATCCCGACTGCCAATTTCATCTTTATCCAACCAATCCGCATAAGCACGCGCTTGCCCATCATACGCTTGCCCCTATAAAAAGGGCTCTCTCATTAAGAATTGAAAAAACAGAGGGAGAGGTTTCAAAACCTCTCCCTTTTTGTTTGCGGTTAGCCTTTATGCGGCAGCCCCTTCGAAGTCCTAAGCGAAGAAAAAGCTACCATTATCTTACGGCAGATCATGAAGCCACTCGACCGTGACGCTCTGCCTGCAGATCTTTCATTTCGTGCCAAAGAGACGGTCGCCCGCATCTCCGAGGCCGGGAAGAATATAGCCCTGCTCATTTAAGCAACGATCAAGTGTTGAAACGTAAATCTTGACGTCAGGGTGGGCTTCGGCAACGCGCGAAACACCCTCGGGCGCACCGATGATCGCCATAAATTTGATGTTTTTGCAGCCGCGCTTTTTAAGAAGATCAATGGCATCGCAGGCACTGCCGCCGGTAGCAAGCATCGGATCGACGAGCAGCACAAGCTTTTGATCCTCTTCGATATCGTGCGGCAGCTTGCAGTAATAGGTCTGCGGCTGGAGCGTTTCATCGTCGCGGTACATACCGATATGTCCCACACGCGCTGACGGAAAGAGAGCGTGAATGCCGTTGACCATACCAAGCCCTGCGCGAAGGATCGGCACGATGGCGACGGCGTTATCCTTGACCACACGCTGGGTACAGGTCTCAAGCGGCGTTTTGACCTCACGCTCAACGGTAGGAACGTCGTCCTTGAAGCACTCGTAGGTCATGAGCGTTGTGATCTCCTCGACCAGCTCACGAAATTCCTTCGTGCTTGTCCTTTCATCGCGCAGAATGGCGATCTTATGTCTGATCAACGGATGATCAAAAATAACTACGTTATCGTAAGATTTCATTGGTTCTCTTCTCTCAATCTTCTTTCAATCTTCTTTGTTTTTCTTGAACTTGGTAAGAAGAAGATTCGTCGCAATGCCAAGCACGAGCGCACAGGCGACGGGCGTGATGAACAGCTTTCCGCCGATCGCCATTGCCATACCGCCAATACCGGGAATGAGGATCGCCGACACGGTAAAGAGATTGGCGTGATCCTCAAGATCGACCTTCTGGATCATCTTCAGACCCGAAACGGCGATAAAGCCATAAAGCGTGATGCAGACACCGCCCATCACACAACCGGGAATCGAATCGAGGAAGGCGACGAAGGGCGAAATGAAGGAAATCAGGATTGCGATCAGAGCCGTCGCCGTAATGGTAACGATCGAAGCGTTTTTCGTGATTGCCACACAACCGACCGACTCGCCGTAGGTGGTAT
>JAZLAP010000133.1:0-2980 GCA_045613265.1 Eubacteriales bacterium
TTCGGCAACGACCTCGCTTGCGCTTCCGATGGACGATGCGGCGATGTACGATCTTCTGCTTTCCGAGCTTACGACGGCGCTCGAAGGAACGCACATTGATTTTTCCGAGGTCGACCGTGCGATCGTGACCGATACACCGAATGCCGATTACGAGGCGTATATGGCGGAATACAAGCGCGTGATGCGTGTCTTCAGCAACCGCGGTCTCGTCGGATATGACGGACAACACGTTTACGTGGTTGACGGTCGGATCTATGAAAACATTTCGGGCAAATGGACGGTTGTTGATCATGAGGACTCCGTTTCCTCGGTGGCAATGCTTGCCGATGCTTTGATCCGTTTCGCCGCTGCGGGCAACGAAATGAACGAGCAGAGCATTTTGTCGGTTGCCGAATCGCTTGCCGATACCGAGGTCTCCGCATTACATCTGGCAAACAAAGCACTTTTCGTTTCGGAGCATGCAACCTTCCGCAAAATCGAGGTCAAGGGAGCACTTTTGACCGACGGCGATTATGCACGTGTCGGTGAGGCGCTTGCCCATATGATCAGCGCGTTCATCGATGTCATTGAGCACACCGAGGACAGTGCGGTCGATGCAAATATTTTCCTTTCGCTCGAATATGCGGCACTCGGTGCGGCACTTGACGAGCTGTACGCCATCAATGCGACGAGGGATCTTTGCTACGGACTCATGGACGTCGTGACCAACATGACCGATCTTGAGGATCAGCAGAGCGTCCGCAACGCCGTTTCTACCCTGAAATCGAATCTTGAACACGGAGACACCACTTTCACGAAGTTTTTCGGTGCGGTCGGTGCCGCCGTTAAGATCTCAAACCGTATCGAATCAACCGACGACATTGCCGATCTTGACTGGTCTGAGAGCTTGAAGGATCTCTCGAATGCCGATAACGTTTCGCTTGACGTTGTAAAGGAAATGCTCGGCGGTATTACGAATTCCGAGGAAAACACGCAGATCAATGCCGATATGACCAATCTTATGGGAACTCTGATCGACAGCGTCAACAACAATTTTGCCGACGCTGACGAGGAGACCTTCGAGAAGGAAGGCGAGGCGCTCAAAAACACGATCGCCGCACTTGAGCAGAGCAGCTCGATTTCGGATGTGATCAAGGGCGTTGCCGAGAATGCCGCCGAGTCGGCCCTGATCAAGGACGTTATGCTGGAAGCGGTGACGACTGCAGGCGATCGCATTAACAATAATGAAAGCTATCTTTCCATTCATTTTTCGCGTGACGAGATCCTCAGCACCGAAAGCGGCGAAAGTCACGAGGGAAGCGAAATGATGGGTGCCGTGATCGACAGTCTGACGATGATGAACGATGAGCATTTCACGGACGATATGCAGACGCTTGGCAACGTAATGGAGACTCTCGAAAATTCGGGCGTTGACTTTTCCGCCGCGCATTCTGCCGACGCCGTCAAGGACGTTATGCAAAATGAAGAAATTCGCAGTCAGGTCATCGATGCGCTGCAGAGCTCGAAGGATGCAGGCTCGGATACCTTCGAAGCGCTTCTTGCACTCTTGAATAAGAAGCCGTAAGAATTCCGGTATTGCATAAAATTGTATAAAAAAGTCGAACGAACGAACGACCAAAGGGTCTCCGCTTTCTTTGCGGAGACCCTGCTTTTTTGACCTTTGCGCGAATTTCCAAAAATAGTTTGTGAAAAAAATCGCAAATTTTTAAATTAGTTTTGAAAAAGGTATGGACTTTTGTCGATGGATGTGATATAATATCAAAATGGATGGGCGCGCGCACGCATAAGCGGTGCGGTTTCATCCTTTCTCTACGTTTAAAGCTAAATAATATAAATATTTCAAGGAGGACTCAAAACTCATGAAAAAGAACCTGACTACGGTTGCCTTTGCCGAGTCTGCGGAGCAGGCTGAAAAGCTCGCTGCGTTGATTGAGACCCATAAGGGCGAAAAAGGCGCAGTCATGCGCGTCCTGCAGGGCGCACAGGAGATCTACGGTTATCTGCCGATCGAGGTGCAGAAGCGCATCGCCGTAGGACTCGACGTTTCTCCTGCCGAGGTGTTCGGCGTCGCATCCTTCTATTCGCAGTTCGTACTGAATCCTAAGGGCAAGGTCGCTATTGCGGTCTGCCTCGGAACGGCGTGCTACGTAAAGGGCTCGGGCGACATCATCAACAAGGTCACCGAGATCATCGGTGTAGAGGCAGGCTCTACCTCGCCCGACGGCAAGTACAGCCTTGACGCTACCCGTTGCATCGGTGCTTGCGGACTTGCTCCCGTTCTCACCATCAATGATGACGTTTACGGACGTCTCGGCGTCGGTGACATCAAGGACCTTTTGGCGAAGTATTGATAGGAGGAGAGAGAACAATGAAAAAGACTTTTGAACAGCTTTGTGCCATCCGTGACGTACAGGCGAAGGAAATCGCCGTTCGTACTGCGGCACAGGAGATCGGCGAAAAGCATATCCTCATCTGCGGCGGTACCGGTTGTACCTCTTCCGGCTCGACCAAGATCAGAGAGGCTCTTGAGGCTGAGATTAAGGCAGTAGGCATCGAAGACCGTGTCAAGATCGTACAGACCGGATGCTTCGGTCTCTGCGCACTCGGTCCGATCATGATCGTATATCCCGAGGGAACCTTCTACACGCGTCGCGAGGTTGAGCATATCCCCGAGATCGTAAAGGAGCACCTCATCGGCGGCAACCCCGTTAAGAAGTACCTTTACGCAGAAACCGTCAGCGGTGACGAGATCCTTTCGCTGAACGAAACCCGTTTCTATAAGAAGCAGCACCGCGTATCGCTCCGTAACTGCGGCGTGATCGACCCCGAGTGCATCGACGAATACATCGGCACTGACGGCTATATGGCGCTCCACAAGGTCATCACCGAGATGACTCCCGACGATGTCATCAACACCATTCTTGATTCGGGACTTCGCGGCAGAGGCGGCGGTGGCTTCCCGACCGGCAGAAAGTGGCTC
>JAZLAP010000134.1:0-7616 GCA_045613265.1 Eubacteriales bacterium
CGACATCTGTCCGAGCAAAAATCTCGGTATTACGATGTGCCAGGCGAACTTCTTTATTATGGGAGAAGATCTTGAAAAAACGATTGAAGAGTTTGCCGATAAGATATTTATGGTGCATTTCCGCAACACAACGGGAACGCCCGATCGTTTCCGTGAAACCTATCACGACAATGGGGACATAGACATGGCGGCTGTTATGCGTTGTTACGTTAAGAACGGCATTCACGTTCCGATCCGCGTGGATCACGTTCCGACGATGGCGGGAGAGGTATCCACGCTTCCGGGCTACGATGCTTTGGGCAGACTCTTTGCCATCGGCTACCTCAAGGGAATTTTGGACAGTCTAAAAAACGCGAACAGAATCTAACGAATCGGAGATACGACAATGAACTTTAACGACAGAGAAAAAATCATTTCGCTTACCCCTCTCTGGAAGGGGGAGCGTTTTCCCGACGGCAGACCGAAGGTCGCCGACAAATACCTTGACGCGCTCTATGAAATGACGCTCGAGGAGGTATGGAAGCCTATTTTCGTGCTCGGCTATGAGCATCAGTTCGTCGGCGGAGGAGAAGCGCCCATGCAGGCTTTGCACAACGATGGCAGAAAGCTCGTCGGTCGTGCGGTCACCTGTACATACGCTCCCACACGTCCTGATCTGCACGAGGTGCAGTTCAATCGCGGCGCAGAGGACGGACTCAAGGGCAACTACAACCAATGGGTCATCGACTCCCTGGTGGAGCGTGACGTGGTTGTTTGCGATATGTATGACAAAATCTATAAGGGTACGTTTCTTGGTGGAAATCTTACCACCGCGATCCGTAACCGCACCAAGACGGGCGGAGCGGTGGTCTGGGGCGGTATCCGTGACGTGGAACAGATGAAAAAAATACCCGACGTACAGGTCTACTATAGAGGCATCGATCCCACGCCTATTCGCGAGTTCGTGATGAAGGATTGGAATGACATCACGAATTTCGGTGGTGCGGTCTGTCTCCCCGGTGACGTTGTCTTTGGCGCGGGCGGCGGTGTTTTGTTTATTCCCGCGCATCTCGTTGCTGACGTTGTGGAGGGTGCCGCAAAAACGCACGTCAAGGATGATTTCGGCTTTGAGATGATCTGTCAGGGCAAGTTTACCACGGCGCAGATTGATAAGAATACGTGGACCGAGGAAATGCTCGATATGCTCCTTGATTGGATCAAGACCGATCCCCGCGGCGAGGAATACCGCGACCTTGATTGGTCTAAGGAATACGATCTCGCCCGTAACGGCGACCCGAATGACACGCAGACCGCACTGTAACAATTATGGGAAATACGATCAATTTCTACGTTGCCTCTTGCGTCACGGACGGCGGAGTGTATCGTTGCAAGCTTGACGTGGACGGTAAGGTAGAAACGAAAAAGGTTATTTCAGCCCCATCGCCTATGTGGATAGAGCCTGCCGAGGATGAAAGTCTTTGGGTGCTGATGCGTGCACCCTTTGAGGATAGCCCGAATAGTGGCGTGGCAAAATTCAGTCTGATTGACGGTGAAAGAATAGGAGATGTTCTATCGACCGAGGGAGAGGTCGGGTGCCACCTTGCGGTAGACGGTGACAACCTTTATGCTGCAAACTATATAAGCGGAAACGTTTGGTCGTCCGGTGGAAGGCTTGTTACTCACAGCGGAAACGGCATAAATCCCGTAAGGCAGACGAGCCCACACGTTCATAGCGTATTTTTTTCACCCAACAAAAAACACATACTCAGTTGTGACCTTGGAATTGACAAGATATTCGTATACGACAGAAACCTGAATTTCGTTTCGTCAGCTGATATCCCCGCGGGAGCAGGCGCGAGACATCTTGCTTTTTCAAAGGATGGGGATTTCGTATACGTTATCAACGAAATGGGCGGAAGTGTCAGCGTTTTTTCTTATAAAAACGGGATGCTTGACTATATCCGCACGGTATCCGTTCTTCCCGAAGGCTATCGGTCGGGGGCGTGTGCCGCCATCAAGTTATCAAGAAACGGGAAATTTCTCTACGTGACCGAACGCAGATCGCGGCGCATCGTCACCCTGTCTGTGAACGGTGACGATCTGTCCGTGCTTGCCTACACCGAATGTCGCGGAGACGAACCGCGTGATTTTACACTTCTCGCAAACGGACGGTTTGCCGTTTGCACAAATCAGTTTTCGGGGAACGTCGCCCTTTTCAAGATCCGCGAAGACGGCATTCCCGATTATCTGAACGGCTTCGAAATTCCCTCGCCGCTTTGCGCGGTTGAAAAAAAGGAGAATCATTATGGCTTTTGATATGCATATCTCGGGTGAACAGGTTGTTTACGGAAGAGTTGAGATCTCTTTCGAAAAAGAGTGTCCCATAGACTACGTGACCGTCTTGACACCGTCAGGAAAAAACGAAAGGCTTTTTCCCTTTAAAAAACGATCCGTAGAGTTCATATACAGTGAAGAGGGGTGGGAGAGCGTCCGCGCAGGCGAGGATTTTCTTTGTGCTTGCCGCTACACGCCCGACGAGGTCGGCACACACCGATTCGAAGCGTGGCGGGACGGCGTCTGTCTTACGACCGAAAGCATTCGGATCGAAAAGGGAAACAGACACGGCTATGTAGAGGTCTCGTCAAAGGACCGTCGCTACTTTTCTTATACGGACGGAACGCCGTTTTTTTGGATGGGTATAAATCTGTGCTACCCTACGCCGTACGAGGTTTCCGACGGACGGGAGTTCGGAAGATCCGATGGCACGGCAACGCTCGGTCTCCGTCAATACGAACGTTGGTTCGGAAAATGTGCGGAAAACGGCGTGAACGTAGTCCGCATCTGGCTTGGTCATTCTTATTTTACCCCCGATACGGCGGAAACCTTTTGCCTTTGCGATCTGCAATGGGAAAAAATCGATCGTATCGTTTCCTTAGCGCGGCGATATGACATCAAGCTTAAATTCACGTTGGAGCATTTCAGAGATTTTCGCGAAGGCGGACAGCCCGCTATTTTTCATAAGAATCTTTGCGACAGCGGTGTCGCTTGCGGTAGTATGGAGGAGTGGCTGACGAGCGAACGCTTTCGCGAGGCGTGGCTTTATAAGGTAGAGGAGTTTTCCCGACGGTACAAAGGAGATCCTACGGTGTGTATGATCGAGCTTTGGAATGAAATGAACGCCGTTATGGCAGACAGAGCAACCGTCATTGCATGGAACGAAAAAATGCTTCCGCGTGTGAAGGCACTGTTTCCGCGACAGCTCGTTACGAATTCGATCGGAAGCATGGATGCAAAAGTGGTACAGGATTACTACCGCGCATTTTGCTGGGATAAATCCGATGCCGTACAGGTTCACCGATATTTGGATCAGGGAGCAAGCCATGCGATATGCGGCGGTGAGATCATTCCCTCGGTCAGAGAGGCGCTCGCATTCATGCAAAGCGATGACAAGCCGATTTTGCTTGCTGAAACAGGGGCGGTCAATAATTGCCACAGCGGAGAATTTCGTTTTTACTCCTGTGATGACCGCGGAATGATTTTTGTCGATTCCGTCTATACGCCGCTGTTTTCGGGGAGCGCAGGCTGCGGCAACATCTGGCACTGGGACCGTCGTTACGTGGAAAGCAAGAATTTATATAGGTATTTTGAGCCGCTGAAACGCCTAACGGAGGGTGTCGATTTCGCAAACGAGCGGTTTGTTGCCGTTGATTGCTCCACGGATGCGGTGTATGCTTTGTTTCTTAAGGGAAAAACGCAGATGCTCGGCTTCGTGAGGAACAGAAGCGATTCATGGCTTTCTGTGTTGCGCGACGGCAAAAACGCTTCTGCCGTGGAACAGATATCCCTTCCCATTGAGGCAAATGCGGTAACGCTTTATCCTATCTGGGCGGGCGATACCACGCATTTCCGTATAGAAAAGAACCGTCTTGTGCTTACGGATCTTCTGTACGGCGTATTGCTTCGCGTTCTGTGAGCATAAAGTCTGCAAATGGTGTGTTAGAAAAGTCGTTTCATACAAACAAAACGAGATTTCGTTCATTGCAGTGCTTCTTCGACTGCTCTATAATAATTGTAGTACTGTTTGCTACCACTGTATCTTTTACTCGGCGTAATGTAACGGACAAATTTAACATTAAAATGGACAAAAACGATATGTTTTGCGTTTGGTATTGACAGGATCGGTAAAAACATGCTATAGTAAGGGCAGTAATACAAAAAATTTGAAAGGAAGATGCATTATGAAGAAAAAGATTACGTGTCTTTGCCTTGCGTTTCTTTTGCTCGTCTCCTCCCTTTGTTCGCTATCCGCATGCACGGGCGGCGGTGAAAGCAGCTCAAAGCCGAAGGAAAGTGAAAGCACGGGTGGAGGAAATGAAAAAGAGTGGTACAGCGATCTGGATTATAGAGGAGCGAAGCTCACGGTCAGCCAGTCGACCAACGTGTGGGACACCTCGGCTTCGATCCCGAATGCAGAGAAGTACACGCGCGGTCCCGAGGATATCGGATCGGATGACGTTCTGAATATGTGCTATACGCGCAACCGCGAGGTCGCAACCGCTCTGAATGTCAACGTCCAGTACGTGGAAACCAACTACGATTATTCGGGCATCAATCCTTATCTTGACCAGCTTGCCATGATGTCAAGCTCGCAGGCGGATCTTATTATCAATGATATTTTCGCCGTGCCGTCCGCCATTCTGAAGGGACAGCTATATAATCTGAAGAGTCAAGCCGAGGAGAATTATCTTGACTTTGACAAGGACGGCTGGTATAAGAATTATATCGAGGGCTATACCTACGATCCGAATTACGCCTTTATCGCCGCAGGCGACTATTTTATGGACGTGGTGCGCTCGGCACACGTGCTTTACGTCAATACCGAGCTTTTCCAGGTGCAGCTTTCGGATTTTTACGCCGACATGAAGGAGTTTTATCAGGCGATCCTTGACGGCGAATGGACGTATGACGTTATGCAGAATCTCGTCGCCTACGGTTGGAAGTCCACAAGCAACAATTCCTACGCGACACCCGACGATGAGATCGTCGGCTTCTGGATCCTCAACGGCTCCTGCGTTTCGGCACTCGCGTCCAGCGCAAGCTTTTCCATGCTGGAGAAGACGCAGAACGGATTTATTCTCAAAGAGGATATTGCCAACCCCCTGGCGCTTTCCGAGGTGCTTTGCGGAGTGTATAACGGCGATGGCGTATACTGCCAGAACAGTAAATACGAAAACGGCGTTGCACGCGATCAGTTTACGGGGAACGGCGCTCTGTTCCTGTCGGGCTTCTGGCTCGGTGACCTTGAATATCCGAGCTTCTTCGCTATGGAGAACAAGGCGCCCATCGTTTATCCGCGTTGGAACGAGACCTTTTCGCGGTATTGCTCATACGTTCACGATTCCGCCGAGATCGGATATATCATGACCAACGTCAAGAATTTTTCGATGGTGTCGGCTTATGTTGAGCTTCTGAATGAAAAGAGTGTCGATATCATGCATCAATATTTCGAGTTTGCTTTGAAATTCAAGCAGAATACCGATCCCGAGGCGCTTTCCATGCTCGATCTTATACGCGATAATATTCGCATCGAGCCTTATGCGCTGGCAGGCTCCATCGCAGGCGTTGATTACTGGAATGCGATGACGGCGAATACTCCGTCCTCTGCGACCAATAAATACTCCTCAAATCGCCCGAACAACGAAGTAAAATTAAACACGAATATCACGACCTTCTACCAGATGAACGGTGAAAATTAACGTAGTTCAAGCGTAGCAATATCGTGCAAAATTTTCGCAATTTTGTGGCTTGCTTTTAAGAATGACATTTGTTATAATGGCAACACAGAGGCACCTATGCCGTTTGCATCGGCAAATGCCCGACAGAAGATGCTGAGGCATCAAAAGGAGAAAAACCATGTTTGAAAATATGACCTTAAAGGAAAAGGTTTACCAGACCTTCATCACCTACCCCTATCACATCTCAAAAGAGGATTCGATTCAAAAATTCTTTAAAAAGCATCCTTGCGGCGGCGTCTATTTTGCACCCGGCACGCTGAAGGATCTGGCGAAGGAGATGGAGACCGGCGCGATCGTGCCGAACGAATTCGTTGCCGATTGCCGCGCCGCTGTGGATTATCCGCTTCTCGTCTGCGTCGACGGTGCGCGTATTGAGGGACACAGAGGCGACCCCTGCAACATTGCGATCGCCGGCACACGGGATATGCAGCTTGCCTATGACGCAGGGCGTTCGATGGCAATGAAGTGCAATCATGCACACGTTGATGTCATGATGAGCCCGACTGTCGATATGTTGTATAACAGCTCCTACTGTGATGATGCGCGTCAGGCGACGACCGATCCCGACCTCAATGCCGAGATACATCGCAACATCGTCCGCGGCATCCAGGATGAGGGCGTTGCCGCGATGGCAAAGCACTTCCCGGGACACGGCCCCTATCACGTGAATTGCCACTACGGTCCAAGCAAGAATCCGCAAACGATGGCAGAGTGGGAGGCAACGAACGGTAAAGCCTACCGCGCCGTCTTTGAGGAGGGCTGTATGTGCGTCATGAATACGCATTATACGCTTAAGGCGTGGAGCGATAAGAGCGTTGGCGACAGACTGCCGATCGCTTCCTATTCCGAGGAGATCAACATGGGACTCCTCAAGGGAAAGCTCGGCTTCAAGGGCGTTCTGATGACCGATGCGCTCACGATGGGCGGTATGGTCACCGATAACGCCGCCGAGGATGCTATGCTTGCCTTCAAGGCAGGTGCAGACCTGCTTCTTTGGCCGCCGATGGAGGCGGCAGACCTGATCGTCCGCGAGCTTGAGAACGGTAACATTCCGATGTCGCGCCTTGAGGATGCTCTGTCGCGCATTGAATATCTCCGTAACTTCCTTGGCTACAAGGGCAAGGAGCGCGAGTATAAGCCTGTCGACGTCGACTTTGTTGACCGCGTATACGAGGAGGCGTACAGCCGCGCGATCACCGTGGTTCGTAACGAGCTTGGCATCATTCCGATCGACAAGGCAAAGTATAAGAAGATCCTCGTTGCAGGCTGCGGCAGAGACGAAAACGAGATGAATGCGCTTCGTCACATGGTAACGGCGTTTGAAAAGCGCGGCTTCCGGGTTGATTTTCAGGAGTACCTTCTCACCTGCTGGGAGGATGAGATGAAGAAGATCCAGGGGCCGTACGACCTCGTCGTGATCTGCTACAATCTTCCGATCCGCAGTATCGAGCATTATCCCAAGACCGCTTCGACGACCTGGTCGGCACACCTTGTCGACCGCAACAAGGCGGTGTTCGTCAACTTTGGCGCACCCTTCCTTTTCAAGGATTATTTCCCCGCAGCAAAGACCTTCGTGAATACGCAGGGCTTCACGGCTAACGATTTCGTTGCCGAAGAGGTGGTTGCCCGCCTTGTTGGCGAAAAGCCCTTCACGGGAAAATCCGTCGTTGATCTGAACATTGATTGAATGATCTGAAATTGAAAAAAAGAACACCCGTTCACTGTAATGTGAACGGGTGCCTTTTTTGGTTAGGTGAAAACCACCTGCTAAGCAGGTGGTTCAGTAGAGGCTTTTGCCGTTGAGCAATCCCGCCGCAGCGGTAGGCTCCCCTGTGTAAGGGG
>JAZLAP010000135.1:0-3997 GCA_045613265.1 Eubacteriales bacterium
CAATTCTGTTCAAGTCCCGATCCGCCAAAACAAAAGAACCATCCGCAAGGATGGTTCTTTTGTTGGTGCGAGAGACGGGACTTGAACCCGTACGATGGAATCACACGCCCCTCAAACGTGCGCGTCTGCCAGTTCCGCCACTCTCGCAAGAACGTTAATATTATACACAATTATTTCCCATTTGTCAAGGGCTTTTTTGAAATTTTTCCTTCTTTTTTGAAAAAGATTTTTGGGAGCCGTTTTGTGTCGCAAAAAGCGGGTGTCTAAGCCTTGCCAATCAACGAAAAAGGCGCACCTGCGGTGCGCCTTTTCACTATTGTAATCAGTCCTCGTAGATCGGGAATTTCTCAGTCAGCGCAAGAACTTCCTTTGCAACGCTCTCGCGGCTGTTTTCGAAGTCGCGGATCACAAGATCGATCCAGCCTGCAATCTTTTCCATCTCGGCAACGCCGAAGCCACGACTGGTGACGGCGGGAGTGCCGATGCGGATGCCGCTGGTGATAAAGGGGCTTTCGGGATCATCGGGAATGGCATTCTTGTTAACGGTGATATGTACCTCGTCGAGGCGATGCTCAAGCTCCTTGCCCGTAACGCCCGTGCCGCGGAGATCGAGCAGCATCAGGTGGTTGTCGGTACCGCCCGAAACGAGCTTATAGCCGCGGCGAAGAAGCCCGTCGGCAAGTGCGGCGGCATTCTCGACGATCTTCTGTGCATACACCTTAAAATCCTCGGAGAGTGCCTCGCCGAAGGCAACTGCCTTTGCGGCGATGATATGCATGTGCGGGCCGCCCTGTGTGCCGGGGAAGATCGCCTTATCAATGGCCTTGGCATGCTCCTCACGGCAGAGGATCAGACCGCCGCGCGGACCGCGGAGCGTCTTGTGCGTGGTCGTGGTAACGACGTCGGCATAAGGAACCGGGCTTTCATGCAGACCGGTGGCAACAAGACCTGCGATGTGTGCCATGTCGACCATGAAGTAAGCACCAACCTCGTCAGCGATCTCACGGAACTTTTTCCAATCGATTGCGCGGGGATATGCGGATGCACCAGCAAGGATCAGCTTCGGCTTATGCTCAATAGCAAGCTTACGTACCTCGTCGTAATCAATACGACCGGTTGCCGCCGAAACGCCGTAAGGAACGATATTGAAATAATTGCCCGAAATGTTAACGGGTGAGCCGTGCGACAAATGACCACCGTGAGCAAGACTCATCGAAAGCACGGTATCGCCCGGCTTCAGAAGTGCGTAAAATACAGCAAGGTTTGCGTTGGCACCGCTATGAGGCTGCACGTTGGCGTGCTCGGCGCCGAACAGCTTCTTTGCGCGGTCGCGGGCAAGATTCTCCACCTCGTCAACGTGAACGCAGCCGCCGTAATAACGCTTTGCGGGATAGCCCTCTGCATACTTATTGGTCAGGATACTTCCTGCAGCGAGAAGAACGCCCTCGGAAACAATGTTCTCCGATGCGATCAGCTCAATGTTGTTTTTCTGACGCGTAAGCTCTCGGCTGCAAGCCGCATAAACCTCTGCGTCATGACTTTGGAGTTTGTCAAAAAACATAACGGGTCTCTCTTTCTGTATATGAATTTTTATTTTGATTCAAATTTATCTTTGCATGCCGTTGGTGAGGTCACCGATATCCACCGTGTTATCCTCGCCCCCATCCGGCTTTTCGGGGGATGTGTTGTCCGAAACCGAGCTGCTTTCCCGCTCAGCGTCGCGATCGGAGCTTTCGTTCTCCGGGTTTGTGCAGGCAACGCAGGTAAAAAGAAGCGCAAGAGTCAGAAAAAGTGCGGCAATGTTTCTCATATTAATTCCCTTTCGTTCTTTAGTGTTTAATCGTTCAGCTTTCGGTCATGGAAAGCAACGTATCCTTGTCGATTACCGGAACACCGAGTGCCACCGCTTTGGTGAGCTTGCTCCCCGCTTCGGTACCGGCGACGACGTAAGACGTCTTCTTCGATACCGAGGACGAGACCTTGCCGCCACGCGCCTTGATCAGTGCTTCGGCTTCGTCACGCGTCATATTTTCAAGCGTACCGGTCAGAACGAAGGTCAGCCCTTCAAGCTTGTTGTCGGTGGGAAGCTTCACGGCCTCGGTCGACAGCCCCAAGGCTGCAAGCCTTGCAAGCAGAATACGGTTCTCCTCGTTGGCAAAGAAATCAATAAGACAACTTGCCGTCACGGGGCCGATATCGTCAATAGCGGCAAAATCCTCGTAGCCCGCCGCAAGAACCGCATCAAGCGTGCCGAAGCGTGCAGCGATCGCAGTGGCGGCGACCTCACCTACGTTGCGGATGCCCATCGCGTACAGGAGACGTTCCAATCCCGCCGCGCGCGAACGATCGATGGCGGCAATGAGGTTATCCGCGCTCTTATCGCCCATACGCTCGCAAGCGGCAATGCGATCACGGTCAAGCGTATACAGATCGGCAACGTCCGCAATCAAGCCCTCGGCAAGAAGCATTTCGACGATCTGCGGCCCCATACCGTCAATATTCATGGCATCCTTGGAAGCAAAGTGTATGATTAGCCGTGCCTTTTGCGCCGGACAGGCAGGATATACGCAACGGTAAGCGGCGGCATCCTTGTCCCGCGTAACGGGATGACCGCAGGACGGGCAGACCGACGGCATCGTGAAGGGCGTTTCTTTGCCCGTGCGCGCCTCTTTGACCGATGCAACGATTGCAGGGATAATGTCACCCGCTTTTTGCAGAACGACAGTGTCGCCGATACGGATGTCCTTTTCTTCAATAAAATCGAGATTATGCAGCGTTGCACGCGAGACCGTACTGCCTGCAATATAGACGGGCGCAAGGTCTGCGGTCGGTGTCAGCACACCGGTCCTTCCGACGGCAACACTGATACCAAGCAGCTTTGTTTTTTTCTGTTCGGGGGGATATTTATAGGCGATCGCCCATTTAGGCGTCGATGTGTTTTCACCAATCGTGACACGGAGCGCAAGATCGTTGATCTTGGCAACCGCGCCGTCCATATCGAACGGAAGCTCGTTTCGCATCTCACCGAGTGCCTGCACGGCACTGCAAACGGCATCCTTACCCGTAACGGTCGATCTGTGCGGCACCGTAACAAAGCCAAGTGCGGAAAGACGGTCGAGTGATTCCTCGTGTGTCGTCGGCATATGCCCATCCATATAAGGAGAGCCGTCCTGCAGATTAAAGACAAACACAGAAAGGCGGCGGCTTGCCGTGACCTTGGAATCAAGCTGACGCAGGCTGCCCGCTGCCGCATTCCGCGGATTGGCGAAACGGTTTTCGCCCGATGCCTCGCGCGCCTCGTTCAAGGAAAGAAAAACGGAGCGCGGCATGTAGACCTCGCCGCGCACGGCAAGATAGGGGATCGGCTCGGTAAGACGGAGCGGAATATCGCGCACCGTGCGAAGATTTTCGGTCACGTCCTCACCGACAAATCCGTCACCGCGCGTTGCGCCGCGGACAAAGACACCGTTTTCATACGTAAGGCAAACCGAAAGTCCATCGATCTTCGGCTCAACGGTATACGCCGCGTTCGGTGCAACCTTGTCAACGCCCGAAAGAAAGTCGGAAAGCTCGTCCTCGGAGAAAACGTCGCCGAGCGAGCCCATCTGCACCGTATGTGCTACCTTTTCAAAACGGTCGAGTGCCTGCCCGCCAACGCGCTTTGTCGGCGAATCCGGCGAGTCGTATGCGGGGAATGCCGTTTCCAGTTCCTGAAGCTCACGAAACATCGCATCGTATTCGTAGTCCGAGATCTCGGGGGCATCATCAAGATAATAGCGGCGAGCGTGGTAGGCGATCGCGTCCCGTAGCTCGTCGATCCTTGCTTTTGCTTCGGTATCGGTCATAGCAGATCCGTCCTTTCCGCGCACACGCACTCATTTTTCTTATAAACTCGTACACGACAGTATTTTACCACAAATCCCGCAATTTGTCAAGGTCGGAATGTGCAAATAGCAAGTATTTTTCATAGACTGCCGTGCTTCGTATGACACGTGTG
>JAZLAP010000136.1:0-3899 GCA_045613265.1 Eubacteriales bacterium
CACTCAACGTTTACGTTTTCGTAATCCGAGGTTGGGTAGCCGTAATAGGACCAAAGAAAGGCGCAGATGCGCATTTCCTCGCGCGGCGGAGAGAGACGGTTGACACCGTCGGGCGTGACCTCGACGATCTCGCCGGGGCCGAGTGCCGTTTCGTCACCGTAGCCCAGCTTCATATAGGTGAAAGACTCAAAGGTAACGCAATGCGCATCCTCGCCCTTTCCGATCAGAATAGGCAATCTGCCGTAACGGTCGCGTGCGGCGATCAGGTTGCCGTCATCCTTCAGGATGAGTATCGATGCCGTTCCCTCGATAATGTCGTGTGCAAAGCGAATGCCGTCGACAAAATTGTCCTTGCAGTTGATGATCGCGGCGCACAGCTCGGTCGAGTTGACCGCGCCGCCCGTCATCGCGCCGAAATGCACATTGTTACCGAGATGCTTTTCAATGATCTCCTCCGTATTGCGAATAACGCCAACCGTCGTGATGGCGTACACACCGAGGTGTGAGCGGATGAGAAGCGGTTGCGGATCGCTATCGCTGATGCAGCCGATCGCGGATGTGCCGCGCATCTCCTCAAAAACATGCTCAAACTTCGTACGGAAGGGAGAATTTTCAATATTGTGAATGACACGCTGCAATCCGCGCTCCTTGTCGTATGCCGCCATTCCTCCGCGGCGTGTGCCGAGATGCGAATGATAGTCAACACCGAAGAAAACGTCCGAAAGGCAGTCGTGCTTTGCGGCTATGCCGAAAAATCCACCCATTTATATATTCCTCTCTTCGTAATCAAGCGAAGAAGAGGGCGGAGAGCGTCATGGGATCGATATACTCGCCGTTCTTGTAAACGCGCATGTTACCCGAGGCGACCTCGTCGATCAGCATAACATTGCCGTCCTTGTCATAGCCGAACTCAAACTTAATATCGTACAGAACAAGTCCCTTTTCGAGAAGGTCATCAGCGACGATCTTTGTGATCTCCTTCGTCATCGCCTCGATGTCCTCATACTGCTGTGCCGACATAACGCCGAGCGCGATGAGTCCCTCCTTCGTGACAAGCGGATCGCCCTTTTCGTCGTTCTTAAAGGTAGTCTCCACGTAAGAAGGAAGATCTGCTCCCTCCTCTACGTAGTCGCTGTATCGACGGTAGAAGCTGCCGACCGCCTTGTTACGGCAGATCACCTCAAGTCCCTTACCGAACACCTTGCCGGGAAGAACCTCCATCGTTGTGTTTGCAAGGTCAGCCGAAACGTAGTGCGTGCGGATGCCTGCGGCATTCATCTTTTCAAAGAAATAGATCGACATGCGAAGGTTAACGTCGCCCACACCCTCGATGGTGAGTCCAACGCTATTCTCGCCCGGATCGAACACGCCGTCCTTGCCGGTGCAGTCATCCTTGAACTTCAAGAGATAGTTGCCGTTGTCGAGTGCGAATACGTCTTTGGTTTTGCCGGTGTACACAAGGGTCTTGTTCATGATTTTTCTCCTTTATTTATGAAAAAATTTATATTTTAATTCAAAATCAGATCTCGAGAGCTGCGTCCTTTTCCAGAACGCCTGCGGCATCACTTCTGCGCTTTTCGTCGAGGCGACGAGCAAGATTCGCATCCGAAACGGCAAGGATCTGTGCTGCAAGGAGTGCGGCATTGGCGGCACCGTCGATCGCAACAGTGGCAACGGGAATACCGGTCGGCATTTGCACGGTAGCAAGAAGCGCGTCCATGCCATCGAGATATTTTGCGCCACAGGGAATGCCGATCACGGGAAGCGTGGTGCGGGCGGCAACGGCACCTGCAAGATGTGCAGCCATGCCCGCGGCACAGATGAGAGCACCGAAGCCGTTTTCGCGGGCATTTGCGGCAAACGCCGCCGCCTCGTCGGGCGTGCGGTGTGCAGAATAGATGTGTGCCTCGAAGGGGATCTCCAGCGCACGAAGCATGTCCGCCGCCTTTTTGACGATCGGAAGATCGCTCTGGCTTCCCATAATGATTCCTACTTTTTTCACGGTGTTATCCTCCAAAAACAAATTTGAAAATGAAAAAGGGCGCACTCATTCCTTGAGAATAAGTGCGCCCAGACGGTCGGCTCTAAACGGCAATGCCGTGATTTTATGATTTCTGTTCCACCGTGGTTTATTCCCACGTTTTCCGTCAGTCACAGAAACTCTCGATTACAATATATATGATACCACATTGTACGAAAAATGTCAAGAGTGAACAACGAAAAAAATGCGACGGCTTTCGACGGCTTTTTTTGTGCGAAATTATAGGAAACGCATATAAAGCGACTGCGCAGCCACGAGAAGTGAGAGAAACAGCAAATTGAGAAGCATGAATTTCACGAGATACGTCCCGGTTTTGCCCGGTTCAACGGTACTGTACTGTCTGAGGGTGATAAGTGATGCCAGAGAGGCGATCGGTGTCCCCACGCCGCCGATATTGACACCGAGCAAAAGGCTACGGTAGTCACCGGTGAAATGCGAAAGCAAAATTGCGGACGGTACGTTGCTGATACACTGGCAGGAAAGCACCGAAACCAGAAATACGTTTTTCGAAAGCAACGCGGAGAAAAAGTCCGAAACGGCAGAAATACGCGCCATGTTTCCCGAAAACACGAAAAAAGCCGCAAACGTCAGAAGCAATGCGTAGTCCACCTTGAGAAGCGCATGACGGTCGAGAAACAAAAGCGCGACGAAAACGACGGCGGCACCGATATAATACGGGATCCAATTAAAGACGATCACAATCGACAGAAAAAACAACGCAAGATAGACGGCAGTACGGGGGCGATCAAGGGGAAAATCGCCATCGGGGATCTGTAGCGGTTCGGGACGTACAAAGAAAAAAACGAGCAGTGTCATCAAAACGACCGACAGGCAGAACGGAAAGAGCATGATCAGAGTGAATTCGCCCGTCGGGATCGAAAAATAGGAGTACAGGTACAAATTCTGCGGATTGCCGAAGGGTGTCAGCATTCCCCCCAGATTTGCGGCAATATTCTGCATAATGAAGGTGAACGCCATATATTTTTCCTTCCCCGTTGCCGCAAGCGCAAAGTAGCCCAACGGCAAAAAGGTGAGAAGTGCCATATCATTTGCGATCAGCATAGAGCCGATGAAGGTGATATAGAGGAGCGCAAGAATGCAAAGACGTGCGTTTTTGGCGCGCTTCACGATCGCGCGGGCAAGCAGAGTGAAAAAGCGAACGTTCCGAAGCGCGCAGACAACCGCAAGCACCGCAAAAAGGCAGGCAAGCGTTTTAAAATCAAAATAACCGATATATTCGCGGTCGGGCGGTACAAAAAATGCGGTGACCGCCGCACCGAGCAGTGCGACGGATAATACGACGTTTTTATGTAAAAAGCCGTAAACGGCGGCGCCTGCGGTATGCAACACGTGCGATGCGTGCGCCGCTTTGCTCTCCTGCGTATGCAAGCCTATCCCTACCTTCTGCTATCAAAGAAGTCCTGTAAAATTCGTTTTATCGTTGAGAAATCCGTCGTAACCAACCTCAGAGAGGATATACCGTCCGTCGTCTCCGACCGTAACCGTCGTTACGGAAGCATTGGGAGCGAAGGGCACCGTTTGCGCGAAAGAGACGTCGCGCGAAAGGAAGCGACAGGTAAGCAATCGGATCGGTGTTCCGTGCGAAACGACGAGAACCGTTTTGTCGGGATTATCCGCAACGATGCGATCGAATGCGGCAAAGATGCGGCGTGAAAGTGCCTCCACGCTTTCGCCGCCCGTCGGCGTTGCGCGTCCGATGTCCTCTGCCCAAATGCGGTATGCCTCGGGATAACGCATACGGATATCCGAAACGGTACGCCTTTCCCACTCGCCCGCAAAGATCTCGCGAAGCGACTCATCGGCTTCCACCGTCATTTTCCGACGGATCGCCGTCGGC